>JAKLPW010000337.1 GCA_022013675.1 Anaerolineae bacterium
TGCGGCCGGGTGGGAAGGTAGTGCCCATACTTCCGCCTATCTGGTATCAGACGACGAAGTCGCCTATATTCTTCCCGCCAAGGTTATGGCGATGACGGTGATTGATTTGCTATGGGGAGAGGCGGCGACTGCCGCAGATATCGTACGGACTAATACTCCCGTGATGACAAAGGATGAGTATCTGGCCTTCATGCGAAGCATGAACAGCGAGAGCCTGTTCCCCTCCGGCTAGCATATCTGGGAGAGGGGGAGAGTGAACATGTGGTGTTGAAGGACGTACTCTGAGGAGGCTAGATGCTGGACAACGCAATGCGAAAGATGATCCGGACCGCTCAAAGGAACGAGATCACGGAGCACTTCGTCTACGAGAAGCTGGCCAAATCACTTAAGGACCCGCACAAGGCGGGGATATTAAGGCGGATTTCCCGTGATGAGCTAAGGCACTACGGCATCTGGAAGAAACAGAGTGGTGAGGACGTGAAGCCGAACAAGCTCAAGTATGCTACTCACTTGCCGATGAGGCCCATGTTACGAGGGGTCGTATCGGGGAGTGTTTTGTGTGTTGCTTCAGAGCGCCCCTACTACTAAACGATGGGATCTTTGGTGGCCTGGCTTAGGATTTCCACGCCGTCGTCGGTTACGACGACCATGTCCTCGATGCGTACTCCGCCCCATCCAGGGATGTAGATACCCGGCTCTACGGTCACGACGGATCCCGGGAGCAGCATGTCTTCAGAAGTCTTGCCGGCGGTGGGCTTCTCGTGCACGGCCAGTCCTACGCCGTGTCCCAGGCCATGGCCGAAGTACTCGCCATAGCCGGCCTCAGTGATTACCTTCCGGGCCACCGCGTCGGCTTCCTTACCTTGCATCCCTGGGCGGATGGCTTCCTCCGCTGCCAACTGGGCCTTGAGGACGATGTCGTAGACCTCTCGGTACTTGTCATCTGGCTCCCCGATGCAGACGGTACGAGTTAAGTCGGAGTTGTAGCCGTCTACATGAGCGCCCAGGTCCATGACGATGGGTTCACCCGCCAGGATGGCACGATCCGAAGGGACAGCATGAGGCATGGCTCCGTTTGGACCCGCGGCGGCAATGATGGGAAAGGCTAGCTGGTCCGCGCCGTGAGTGCGCATGTAGGATTCCATTTCCCACGCGATTTCCTTCTCCGTCATGCCAGGCCGAATTACATCTCTGATGTGGTGAATGGCTCCATCGGAGAGCGCCACCGCACGCCGGATGGTCGCGAGTTCGTTCTGGTCCTTGGTCGCACGGATGGTTTCGACGATCTCTTTGCTGGGCACCAGTTCAAAGCCCTCGGCAGCGTCAGCCCATTGCTTGTGTGTGTCCACCGTTACGTGCTGGCACTCGAATCCTACGCGTGTGGTCTGTGTCTCCTGGACCATGTTGTTCAGGATTGGGCCTATCTCGTTGCTCTCGACTTTGATCAGGCGAAAGTCTGGAGACTGTTTTCCTATCTGCTCATAATACCGGAAATCGGTGGCCAGCAGGGCGTGTTCCATGGAAATCAGCAGCAACGCGCTAGATCCCGTGAACCCACTGATGTACCGGCGATTCTCCGGCTGGGTGATGACTATGGCGTCCAGGTCATTGGCAACGAGCGTTTCCCGTAGTTTTGCCAGTCTTGAACTCATCTTCGACTTTCTCCATTTCTGGTCTTCTCTCTATAGTGCGGGATCAGGAGATCTCCTGTTGCTTGACCTTCTGAGATTCTTCTTGGAGCTTCTCTATCTCTTCTAGATCATACATGGTCTCGCATTTGGTGCACTTGGCTTTCACTTTGCCTGCCTGGGCTAGCAGTCCTCCACACTCTGGGCATGGCTGGAGAAGAGGCCGGTTCCAAACGGCGAACTCGCACTCGGGGTACTTGTTGCACCCGAAAAAGGTCCGCCCGCGGCTGGTACGGCGCTCGACCAGTTCGCCGTCCTCACATTCGGGGCATTTGACTCCGATCTGTACCATGTATGCCTTGGTGTTGCGACAGTCGGGGAAATTACTGCAAGCGATGAACTTCCCGTAGCGTCCCCACTTGACGATCATGGGGCTACCGCACTTTCCGCAGACCTCGCCGGTCTCTTCTGGCGGCAGGTCGACGGTCTCCATGTTCTTCTCCGCGCGAAGAAGAGTTTCGTGGAACGGCCCGTAGAAATCGCGCAGCACTTTGACCCAATCGACCTCCCCGCCGGCGATGCGGTCCAGGTCTGTCTCCATCTTCGCAGTGAAGCCTGTGTCTACGATCTCAGGGAAATGCTCGACCACCAGGTCATTTACGATGAAGGCGAGTTCAGTGGGATGCAGCCGCCGTTCAACTCGCTCGACGTACCCACGATTCAAGATGGTGGAGACTATGGGAGCGTAGGTGCTGGGACGTCCAATGCCGAATTCCTCGAGCGTGCGGATCAAAGTTGCGTCAGAATAGCGTGGTGGCGGCTGAGTGAAATGTTGTTCGGGCAGGAGCTCTAGCAGATCGAGAAGGTCTTTCTCGTCCAGAGGAGGTATTCTCTGTTCTTTGGCTTTCTCTTCCTTACCGTTGCCGCTGATGTCGTCGTACACTTTCAGGAAACCGGGAAACTTGATCACAGATCCGCTAACTCGGAAGAGATAGGGCATCCCCTGGATAATCACTCTCTGCTGACCTTCGTCTTTCAGTGCTTCGGATTGTTCCAGTCGGCCCGCTTTGATGCCTACGGAGGTAGTATCCATGATGGCTGGGGCCATCTGGCTGGCGACGAAGCGAGACCAGATGAGTTTGTAGAGACGGTACTGATCTCGCGGCAGATAGGGCCTGACGATCTGTGGTGTGCGCAGCACCGAAGTGGGACGGATGGCCTCGTGGGCCTCCTGAGCTGACTTCGTGCGGGTCTTGTACTTGGGCGGAGAAGGCGGCAGATACTCTGGTCCATAAGTATCCTTGATGAAGGCTCGCGCTTCCTGTTGAGCCACTTGGGCCACGTTCACAGAGTCGGTACGCATATAGGTGATCAGGCCAACTGGCCCCTCGTCGCCAATCTCAGTCCCTTCGTACAATCCTTGTGCACTGGCCATTGTGCGGCGGGCCGTGAAGCCTAATTGGTGCGAACTCTGTTGTTGCATGGTACTGGTCGTGAAGGGGGCCGAAGGGCGTCGGCGACGTTCCCTCTTCTTGATGCTCTCGACGATATAGGTAGCGCCTTCCAGGTCATCCACGATCTTTTGGGTATCTTCATTATTCTTGAGGTCGGCCTCTTGGCCGTTGATGCGTGCCAGCTTGGCCACGAAGCTCTTCCGCTTCTTCTTGCTCCGCTCGGCCTGCCGGGCTAGTTTTGCCTCGATGGACCAGTACTCCACTGGAACGAAAA
>JAKLPW010000338.1 GCA_022013675.1 Anaerolineae bacterium
GGCCTGATCATCTTTGACAAAGACGGCACGCTGTTCGATTTTCATCACCTTTGGACCACCTGGTCCGCACGGTACTTGCGGCGGGTCGTATCCGGTCAAACTGACGAGGCGCGCCTCTATCAGGCTCTTTGCGAGGGCCTGGGATATGATACTCGCGCGGAGAGAGTGCTGCATGATAGTCCTCTCTCCGTGGTACCCACGTCGGACTTATCTTTGACAGTGGCGACGGTGCTCTACGGACAGGGCCTTGGCTGGACAAAGGCCACCGAATTGGCCGAGCAGGCGCTGCAGCGCATAGTATCCGAGTTCGACCTAACTGCTGCGGTCAGGCCCATAGGAAATGTCGCCGGGTTGTTTCGACGGCTGCGCCAGGCGGGCATGTGCATCGCTGTGGTCACCACCGACGAGCGTTTCATCACGGAACCGATGCTGGAACTGGGCGGCATCGCTGACATGGTGGACTTCTTGGCTTGCAGCGATGATGGGTTGCCCATCAAGCCTGCGCCGGATGCGGTTCTGGCGGCCTGCAAGCATACGGGGATCGCCCCTCTGGAGACCATCGTCGTCGGTGACAATGCCGCTGACATGCAAATGGGGCGTCGTGCAGGTGTCAGGCTTTGCGTGGGGGTTCTGAGTGGCGTGGCCAAAGCAGGTGATCTGGACTCTGACGCCGATGTCGTGTTGGACTCCATCCATGACATCGTCGTACCGGAGGACGGAGTATTATCTTAGGGGATGTCTCTTCCCGGGGCGTGTAAGGGCAGGTTTCGTTCGCTCCTCATCTCCTTGTAGTCCTCAATCCTACTCGCTGGTGCGCTTGAGTCTCGTGTGAGCAGTGTACCATAGGCAGTCCAGCAACGCAACCCCAGACAACACTCCCTGTCGTGTGTATTTGACACTTATCTACCAAAGAGGGTATAATAGCGCGGTAACATTAGACTAGATAATGAGGGAGAATTCACGAAATGCCCAAGCGTACTTGGCAACCCAAGAAACGCCGTCGCCTGCGGGTGCATGGCTTTCGGTTGCGCATGCGAACCAAAGGCGGGCGGAATGTGCTCAAGGCCCGACGGCTCAAGGGACGAAAGCGTCTTACAGTGTAGTTGGTGACGGAAACGCAAAGCCGGGCTGTAACCGTGAAGTCAGTTCTGGAGGTCCAGCGGGGCCGGGCATCAACGAGGGCACTGCGACAACAAGCTCTTGGGTTCTGGCCAACGGTAATGCAGAAACGGTATCGTCTGAGGAAAACCTGGCAGTTTCAGCTCATGCGGGGGAAGGGCCGCTCCTGGGTCCATCCCCTTTTGGTGCTATATGCCCTCCCCAATAGATTGGGGCAAAGCAGAGTTGGGTTTTCTGTGAGTAAGCGTATCGGCAACGCAGTCCGTCGCAACAAGGTCCGGCGGCGTATACGTGAGGCGGTGCGGCTTCTGTGGCCACGGGTAGAGCCAGGTTGGGATATGGTGTTCATAGCCCGGTCCGGCATCCGAGGCAAGGATTACGGCCACATCAGCAGTGCCGTGCAACAGGTACTGTGCAACGCTCATCTACTGCGCGATACAGCAGGCGGGCGCGATACAGCAAGCGATTTGGAGTAGAAACCTGCCTGTGAGGAATGTTGAGGTGCGTCTCTGGCCCCGTCGCCTGGCTATGCTAATCATCAGGGGGTATCGGGACCTGGTATCGCCAGCTCTGCCCCCATCGTGTCGCTTCTGGCCGACCTGCTCGGAGTATACGTACCAAGCTGTAGAGAAGTACGGCTTGCTCAAAGGGGGATGGCTTGCTGTCAAGCGTCTGGCGCGTTGTCACCCCTTCAACCCTGGAGGATATGATCCTGTGCCCTGAGTGGTTGTGCCCAGGGATGAAAGCAACACGCGATGGATAGTTACTACTTAGCCGAGAAATGTTCGAGGACTAAGCGCTGACAGATGGTCATTTATGCAGCCAAACTGAGCGTTCTGTTTATTAAGCTAGGAGGTCAACTCTTGGAGTACTGGAAAAAGAAGGGTGCCATAGCCCTTTTGTTGTTGGCAATGGTGGGCAGTCTGGTGGGATGTGCGACGGGTCCCATGACCTCTCCGGGTTGGGGCGGGCTGGGGATTAGCGAGGATACTCTCTACCTGGCATCCTCTCAGGGTAAGGTGTTTGCTCTTGATGCCGAATCAGGGATGCAGAAGTGGGTCTATCCCCCCGGCGAGAAGGAAGTCCGAGGGCCATTCTACTCCGCCCCGACTGTAGTGGACGATCTCGTGTTTGTTTCTTCGCAGGCGGGAGCGGTTCATGCTCTGGACACAGGCACGGGCCTGGAACGTTGGACCTTTGAGACGGAGGAGGGCTTCGTCGGGGCTCCGGCTGTCGTTGATGGTGAAGTGTACGTCGGCAACACGGACGGCAAGGTTTACGCGCTGGACGCAACCTCAGGGTGGACGAAGTGGGAATTCGAGACCGGCAACTGGCTCTGGAGCAGCCCTGTGGTGGACGGCGACCGCCTTTACGTGGCCTCTATGGATCACAAGATGTATTGCCTCGATCGCTCAACGGGACGGAAAGTGTGGGAGTCCGAAGTGGGTGGAGCTATCCCGGGGACGCCTCTGTTGGCCGATGGGACGCTCTACTTCGGTGCTCTGGATAAGAAGCTGTACGCCATGGATGCCAGCAGTGGGTCTGTGCATTGGGAATTCGAGGCCGAGAGCTGGAATTGGGGAACGCCTGTTCTGGTTGACGGGACTCTCTATATCGGATCCCTGGATCACCGGGTCTATGCTCTTGAAGCTGCCACTGGCAGAAAGCAGTGGCAGCTCGAACTGGACGGGGCCGTGCTGGCTGGCGCGACTTATGCAGACGGAGCGCTTTACGTGGCCACAGATGGGGGAACGATCTATGCGCTCGGTGTGTCCACGCATAGCCCGAAATGGACGTTCAGCGTTGAGGGGAGAATCCTCGTGCCTCCGGTAGTGTCGGGAGACTACGTGGGTGTCAATTCCATGGAAGCGGGATTATACGTACTGGTTGCGGAGAGTGGCTTGCAGCGTTGGGCCTCTGCACCGGACGGGAAGTAGGAGGAAGCCAATAGTGTCTTCGCAGTCCAAGAAGCTTGGAAAAGGGCAGGGAGGTTCACCTGATCTGCCCCAAATCTCGCCAAAGCAGATCAGGAAGACCTTACTGTATGTTCTGCTGGCTGTGGCAGCCGTGATTCTGTTCCAGTACATTTCGCCCGGTGATCTGTGGAATCTGGTCATATTTCGACCGATGCTGAATAGCTTGTTGTTTCTCTATCAGATCTTCGGCCGCAACGTCGTGTGGAGCATCGTGATATTCACGGTTGCGGTCCGTTTGCTGACATTGCCTCTAACCATGAAACAGTTGCGTTCATCCCGTGTCATGCAGGAGTTACAGCCTGAGATGGATGCCCTGAAGAAGAAGTACGCCAGCAACAAGGACAAGCTGCAACAAGAGACCATGAAGCTGTACCAGGAGAAGGGTGTGAACCCCATGGGGGGCTGTCTCCCCATGTTGGTACAGTTCCCCGTATGGATAGGCTTGTACCAGTCTATCATCCAGTTGCTCTCCGACGACCCATTGCAGCTTTTGAAGCTGGCCCAGAATATCTATATGAACTATCCGACCCTTTCACAATTGCTACCCTTGAACAGCCGGTTCTTCTGGCTGGACCTGGGGCGGCCGGATCCCTACTATATATTGCCCATTTTGGTGGCCGGGACCATGTGGGCTCAACAGAAGATGATGACTCCCCCCAACGCGGACACCCAGCAAGCATCCATGAATCAGAGCATGCAACTCATGATGCCCCTCATGTTCGGGTATATCACTTTGCAGTATGCTTCTGGCCTGGCCTTGTATTTCGTGGTTTCCAATATCGTGGGCATTGCCATTCAGTTTGCAATAGCGGGCCCCGGGGGACTCGCGGGACTACTACCCGGCAGCAAGGTTGCAGCACGTCCTGCTAGCATCGCACAGGGCGATGGGAGAGGAAAAGAGAAAGATGTCGCCAAGAAAGAGCGTTAAGGCAAGCGCCCGGTCGGTGGAGAAAGCCATTGCTCAGGCTCTATCCGAGCTGGGCGTAGAACGCGACGAGGCCGACATTGAAATCGTCAGAGAGGGAACCCGAGGTGTCTTGGGCTTTGGAGCCGAGGACGCCGAAGTTGTGGTTTCAGCAGAGGTTCCTGCTTCCATTGGAGAGGATCTGGGTGGGCTCGAAGACCCTGAAGAGGAAATTGCTCCTGAGGGGCCAGTGTCCGCCATCCAGGAGGAATCCCGGCCCAAAGGAGCGCCCTCGGAGGAGGAGATTGCCGAAGTCGCTAGAGAGGTGCTGGCAACTCTTCTGGAAAAGATGGGAATGTCTGCTTCTGTCGTGGTCACAAAAGGAAACTCGGTCTCAGGGGAGGCTAGGTCATCCCCCACGATGCTCGATATAAAAGGGCGTGATCTGGGGATCCTCATCGGGAGACGCGGGGAGACTTTGCGTGACCTGCAGTTCATGACCCGTCTCATCGTGAACCGCCGCCTCGGGTATTGGCCCAACATAGTGGTGGACGTAGAGGGATACAAGGTCAGACGTGAGGAGATGCTTACCGGGCTGGCCTTGCGCATGGCTGATAAGGCCGTAGAGACTCAGCGCACCGTCATTCTGGAGCCGATGTCACCGTACGAACGCCGTATCATACACATTGCCCTGAGCAATCACCCCCAGGTAACTACCGAGAGTACAGGCGAGGGTGAGAGTCGCAAGGTGACGATACTGCCCAAGAGGTAGTCTCGACGTAGTCTCGTTTCGGGAGAAGCGCAAGCTGCCCTCAGGAGTGCCGTGAATGGCGCGGGTTTATGCTCTGACTAATCAGAAGGGCGGGGTAGGTAAGACGACTACGACTATCAGTGTGGGCGTCTACCTTGCCGCCAGCGGTCGCAAGGTGTTGGTCGTGGATGCCGACCCTCAGGCCAATGCTACTAGCAGTCTGGGGATTGACAAGGGCGCATTAACTCGCTCGATCTACGATGTGCTCGTCGGTGGCATGCTCATGGAGCAGGTCATTACGCTGACCAAACGCCTAGGTCTTGATCTGGTACCGTCGTCTCCTGCACTGGCAGGGGCGGGCGTGGAATTGGTCAACATGATTTCCCGCGAGAGTCGCTTGCAGCGTGCTCTCAAGCCCCTCCGCGAGCGCTACGACTATATCCTGATTGATTCCCCCCCCAGTCTTGGCTTGCTTACCATCAATGCCCTGACCGCCGCCGATGGGGTTATCATCCCTATCCAGTGCGAATACCTGGCTTTGGAGGGGTTAACCCAGTTGCTCCATACCGTGGAGTTGGTGCAGCGGAACCTGAATCCTCGGCTTGCCGTTCGGGGCATGTTGCTGACGATGTATGATTCCCGCACGAATCTATCGCGGCAGGTAGTTGATGAGGTGCGAACGCACTTCAACAATCTGGTGTTCAAGACGATCATTCCTCGCAGTGTGCGCCTTAGTGAGGCGCCCAGTCATGGAGAGACCATTCTGAGCTACGCTCCAGAGTCAGCGGGTGCCCGGGCATATCAGGCTCTGACAGCAGAGCTACTGCGGTCGGAGGCAAGGCGGCAATGAAGACTCTGAAGAAATCGGTGTATCGCTGAGGATGCAGTTTCTTCTGGCACCTCACTGAGCCATGGTTGGGAGGTGAAGCAACGTGCCGAAGGCAAGAAGAGGTCTTGGTAAAGGACTGAGCGCCCTCATCCCGGGGAGTGAATCCGCGTCGGGCTTGCTGGAAGTTGACATCAAGGACATCGTGCCTAATCCCCGACAACCGCGCCATGAGATAGACCCCGATACTCTCCTTGATCTGGCGGATTCGATCCGCGAACATGGGCTTATTCAACCTCTCATCGTGACTCGCATCGAGTTCCAAGACCCCGCGATAGATCAGACAGCGGGCCCTCACTACCAGCTCATTGCCGGAGAGCGGCGATGGCAGGCCGCCATCATGACGGGCTTGGACCGCATACCGGTCGTCGTCAAAGAGGCAACGCCACAGGAGATGCTAGAGCTGGCTCTGGTGGAGAACATCCAGCGCGCCGATCTGAACCCCCTGGAAGAGGCTGCCGCCTATCATCAACTGGTAGAGGAATTCGGCCTGACCCAGGAGCAGGTAGCGACCCGTGTGGGGCGCAGTCGCTCGACCGTGGCCAACTCCTTGCGGCTCCTGGGACTGCAAGAGGAGATCAAGATCCCCCTGGCCGAGGATAAGATCAGCGAGGGACACGCCCGGGCCCTCCTGGGACTGGAAGACCTGGAAAAGCAGCTTCTCGTGCTGCAAGCGGTGCTCGACCGAGGACTCTCCGTCCGTCAGACGGAAGAACTGGTGCGACGGCTGGCGGCACTGGAGACAGAGCCAAAGCCCACTAAGAGAACCCCACCGGAGACCACTGCCCTGGAGGCCGCCTTCCGCACCGCATTAGGCACCAAGGTGAACCTTCTCCGAAGCAAGAAAGGCGGCAAGCTCGTCATCCACTTCTACTCCGAAGAAGAGCTACAACGGCTGTACGATGTGATAGTCGAACGATAGAGGGTCAAGGCAGCCGGTCGTAGCACTAATAAGTACATTGCTTTTTTGTGCTGCGTCGGTAAGGCCTGCTTGCTTCAAATTCAGGCCCTGCAGAGTCGCCACCTACTGCCATCCCTGTCCTTACAGCCTCCACAGCCCGCCCCCTCGCTTCCCAGGCAAGCTGCGTCTGCAGGCACGAATCGCCATAGTATGCGGGTTTTCCGCGAACAAGATAAGCCTCCGATGTGGGCGTCAACGTGTACTCATTGCCTGATTTGCCTAATAGCCCTAGTACTACAACCTCAGTTAGTCAACGATGGCTCCCAAGGCCCTGTTTCTCAGCCATGGAAGCCACTTCAGTGGGACGATACCGCCGCTACAGAGCCAAAACCGGCGGCTGCCCCCCTAGAAACCGGGCACGTTCGACCAAGTAAGGTTGTAGTACTAGAGGGCAAAGGGCGTCCAAGAGGATGCGCATACCCCTTTCGTTGCACTGGGTTCTTCGCCGCTTCCATAGCCTTCGTTCTCGCTGAGCAACTCGGCTGCCCCTGGGTCCCTTCTCCAAGGGCTAACATTTCGACGCCGCAGGGTTCACTTTATGGTACGGGCTGCTGCTTTGTTCTCCTTCCTCAGGGGGTTACATCGCTTCAGCACATCCGGCCGCCCAGATGCGCTGGATGCCTGCTGCGAAGCCTCCTGACAGTTGCCACGATCGGACTTTCACCGGTAAGCAGACGACAGCTTTCAGGGCACATCAGCGACTTGTTGGGCGCCATTGCCTTTTCCCAATCCCTGGGGGCAGTCGTCTCCGCCTCTTGCCTCCGCAGATTCAGCAATGTGTCTGCGGACCTTATTACATCGAGGAACCCCGATTCTTGCACCGCGGCAATTCCACGATGGTGGGCAGCATGCCCGCTTCATTCTTCGACATACTTCATCGGTACCTCGCAGTGCTTTGGCATCTCTATACTCTCCGTGTGGCCCTCACACGGGCAATAGAGTTTGTCCTCTGTGCCAGGTCCTGGCACACCGGGCCCTCAATGCACAACCGGAACAGCCTCTTCAGCCTTACATACCTGACAAACCAACTTGGCCATTTCCCCCTCCCCTTTTCCATCAGTCACCCCGTTGCTACTGGTGTAGCGAGCGATGGTGCCGGCTCGGTAATCTCCTTCATCAAGCCCATAGCCCCAGCGGTTAGGAAGCACCCAGGGCCAATCTTACAGTTGCCAGCAGTCTTTTGGCACTCCACTTCCTCGGCCACATCCAGGGCTGCAGCCAGTTCAGCGCAACGCTCGATCCGAGCCAGTATCTGCCTCTTATCCGACTCCGAAGTCGTTGACCCCTCCAGGTCCATCCTCAGTTTCTTTAGACCTTTGATTATCTTGGTTTGGGAGCCAGACAGACCAATACAGTTTTTGCAGATATCCTGGGAGAAGGCCCTCAAGGCCGCCAGGACAACGTTGTAGCCCCTCAGTTGGTTCTCAAAATAGGTGACCATTTCTGCTCTCCTTCTACTGAGTCGGCGAGGGGGGCTCAGTGATGAGGTTCATCATCTTCAAGGCCCCACTGGCGAAGCACCCACTGCCAATCTTGCAGGTTCCGACGGTCTTCTGGCATGGTCTGTCTACATCTTGGGGCAATGCTCTGGCCCTTGCTAAGAAATCACCGATCTGAGCGGTCATGACCTGTTTTCTAGATTCCACGACCGATGACGCATCGAGGTCCTTTTGCAGTTTGCTAATCCGCTTGATGACGGAGATGGCCACATTCGGCAGGGTACAACCGTCGTGACAGATATCCTGATCGCAAGCCTCCAGGGCTGCCAGGGCACCGCTGTACCCCTTGAGTTGATTGGCGAAATACAGAGCCGCCATCTCTTGCGCTTGCGTTTGTGGCACTTCTTCAATAAAAGGGAGCGCCTTGACCTCTATCCCCGGCCGTACTTCTACTTTCACCCTCTCTTCTCTGGGGAGCTCTGCGACTCTTTCCGTCGCCTCTCCCATCAGGATCTTGGCAATCTCGTTGAGCCCTTCGGCGATCTTGGCCAAGCTTTCTCCCACGGCAACCAACTTCTGCTGGTCTATCACGCCTGGTTCCCTCTTCTTCTCCAATTGAACTTCCTCCAGCCTGGCTATCGGTTCATCCTTTACGGCTGCCGGGGGCTTCACCGGCGCTTCTTCTTCCTCGATCTCTTTGAGAAGCTCGTCAATCTCCCACTCCTCTATCTCCTCTGGGTGCTTCACTTTCCAGGTAAGGCTACATGATATCCTTGCTTCGGAGTAGGCGCCTGGGTCATAGAGCGTGTAGTCCTTGAATGAGGTGGGTTCCTCTTGATAGCAGGACCAAACAGCCTTTCCTATCACCGCCGGATCCATCTCTCCCACCAGATCCAGCAGGGTAACCTGCTCCCTGAACCTTTCGATGGCTTCCAGCGGGATGTTGAAAAGGTAGGGAGTTACGGCCTCGGAGCCGATGATAGTTCGCTTTTCGTTGATCCCATTGGCAAGCAGGGCTTTCACCGCAGTACTGCTGTTGTGGCCATACACTTCCTCCCCGCAGAGGACCAGGTAGCGGATGTTGGGATTGCCCACCACGTTGCAGACAATCTTCTCTATCCCGATGTTCTCTGTCTGCAATGTGCCCGAGAGGGCTGCCCCCGTTTCGATGGCCACCCTTACCAGCCTTTCGATCTCAGGCGGGGCATTTTGCACCTCAGGTGGCAAGGTTCCGTAAGGCGCGTTCAGCAGGACCACCACCGCTACCGGCGAGTAGTCGTTGCCACGCAGGAAACAGCCTGGTTCGGTAGGATAATCTTCTACGGGGCTCACTTTCAGCATCTCGACCGCGGGCGCCTCTTTTCCAATGATTGCCGTAAGGA
>JAKLPW010000339.1 GCA_022013675.1 Anaerolineae bacterium
AAACCGTTTACGCTCTCTTAGCTCTCACCGACTACATGGTCACTACCGGCGAACTGAAGGCCGACTACGGTTACAACCTGACCATCAACGAAGCAACTCTGACCGCAGGGACCGTGACCAAGGACAATCTCGATGAACCGGAGGTAGTCGAGGTACCCATCGCGGAACTGCTGGCATATGAACGTAACGAGGTACGCATTGAGCGAACGATGGGGGCGGGCCAAAGCGGCGACGGCAAGCTCTACTACTCTATGCACCTGCGCTACTTCCTACCCAGCGATCAGGTTCGGGCTGTGAATCGGGGCATCATCGTGGCTCGCGATTACACACTGCTCGATGATCCGGAGCGGCCCGTTGCGTCCGCCAGAGTGGGAGATGTGATCAAAGTACGCCTGACGATCATAGCTCCCTCGGACTTGCACTACCTGGTGGTCGAGGACCCGCTCCCCGCCGGATGCGAAGCGGTGGACACAACGCTGAAGACCACGAGCGTGGCAGTGGAGCGCCCGCAGGTGACCAGGCTGGACGAGAAGGCTTCCAGTTGGTCCTGGGGCTGGTGGTGGTTCGCGCACGCGGAACTGCGCGACGAGAAGGTGGCTCTCTTCTCCACCTATCTCCCCCGGGGGACCTACGAGTATGCCTATCTGATACGAGCCAGCGTCCCGGGCGAGTTCTTGCTCATGCCCACCACAGCGTATGAGATGTACTTCCCGGAGACCTTCGGGCGCAGCGACGGAGGACGTTTCATCGTTCTGGAGTAGCCAATACCCTGCGAGAAAGCACCAGCCCTACGTGGCAACGCTCTCGGGATTGGTTCGCGGTTCACGAGAGGCGAGAACCGGCACCTGTCGGGCGCCGGTTCTCGTCGTTGCGCACGCCATGAGCGGGATCCGTTCTGCCAACGTGACGTTTTGACGCTTCGTTTACGCATAGGCACGCAGATAGAGAGTATAATATGTGTGCAAATCGCAATGGTCACAGTACCTGTCAGGGCGGAGCATAACCATCCAGTGGCCACCGCCAGGTACACCCCGGCTTGGCCAACCATCGGCCGAGCACCACACGCTGCAGGTACAAACGTCTACAGGTGTATGGGATACGCCACTAAGGAGTCGAACGATGCTTGCCAAACAGTACTCTGCACTGGTTCTTGTTGTCTTCGTCGCGCTCATTGGTGCGTCTGCAAGCGGAGCGCGAATGTCCATGGCTCGGACTTCCCCAGAGATAGTCATGCCAGAATTGACAGAACCCCCCAGAGAGTCTCCCACTCCAACCGTCACACCATCCAGGACGCCCCGAACCCCCACGCCCACGGGCACGCCACCCACTCGGCCCACCAGCACGCCCACGGGCACGCCAGTCACTCGGCCCACCGGCACGCCGACTCACACACCCATTAGCCCCCCAACCAGTACCGCGACGGAAACAGTGTCGCCGACACAAACCACCCGCCCTTCGTTCACGCCGACCGAGACGCCGACGGCGACACCCACACCTCGCCCCTCGGACACTCCCACCATCACGCCCTCACCGACCATAACGCTGCCGCCCTCCCCCACCCCCGACGTAGATCTCGTCATAGATGCACTCGAGGTTACTCAAGGGATCCAGGACCTGGATAACGGCGTACACCTGATCGCGAACAAGCGCACCTACGTCCGAGGCCACGTGAGCGCCAACAAAGGCGATCACCCCTACGTGATGGGTCGATTCACGCTCTTGTGGAACGGGGCCAGCTACGGCCCCTACTACGCCGACAATCCCAATGAGTACATCACGGTGAAGAGCAATCCAGATCGGGCCAAGGTGAACGACAGCTTCTACTTCGAAATACCTCCCAACATGCTTGGGGGAGAGACCATCCACATCTGTCTAAACCTGAACGAGGACCACAACGTGTCCGAATGCAACTATGACAACAACTGGGCTTGCGTCTCGGTGTAGCCGAAATACTCTCCCCAGATGAAGGTCAAGATCTACACCGTGAGCTATCAGCACGGCCCTTTCACCTATGAAGCTCAGAACGACCAGGTTCAGGCACTCGTCTCGTGGCTGCGTCGAGCGTATCCGGTGGCGTTCGTAACGTGGCAAGTTCACATGTTGGATTGGTCTGGAGCTCAGTCGCCGGTCTTCGCGGGCTGTGGAGCGGTCAACAATGAGCTGGCTGCACTCCGCGCGTTGTACCTGGCCAACAATGATGCCCCCTTCTTCGACCCAAACTGGAGATTCTACGGCATGGTGGTGGATGCCGGGGGTTTCATGCAGGGCTGCGCGGCTTCCATCCCATCCTTTGTTGCCTCCGGGCCGACCGGCTCAGGATGGCCTTTCGGCGGTGTACAGTGGGACACTGATGGCTCTTACGGCGATTGGTACGGTGCCCACGAGCTCGGCCATGCCTACGGACGCTACCACACGATGTTCTGTGGGGCCAAGGCTGGTGTACCCTATCCCTACCCCAACGGGATAATCGGCGGCCCAGCGGGAGACACGGATCGTTTCTACGGCTGGGACATAGAACTCCAGGAAGTCTATCCGCCAAACTGGATCGATATAATGAGTTACTGCGACTGGTTATGGATTTCTGACTTCACATACGAGGGCCTCCGCAGCCAACTGATCTCGGAAGCATCCGGAACAGCTCTGGATGTCACTCACGGTTCCGAAGCAGACGAGTATTTAGCCGTCTTCGGTCAAGTCGATCTGTCCGAAATGACAGCGGAACTGGGCACCCTCTATCGTCTACAGAACTACTCCTACCCAGAATCTCCGATTCCCAGCGCGGACTGGAGTATTGCTTTCTTCGACGAGGCAGGAGAGACATTGGCATTGTACCCCTTCACCCCCAAGAACGATGCTGGCCGAGGCACCGAGGAGTACACGATGGCATCCATAATCGAGACCGTGCCCTGGGTTAACGGCACAGCCCGGGTTGCGATTCAGTATCAGGGAACAGAACTAGCGGCCTGCGATGTCAGTGAGACTCAGCCAAACGTAGAGATGATCTATCCGAACGGGGGCGAGGTCCTAGATGAAGACACTGTGACTGTGACCTGGGAAGGTAGCGATCCTGACGGCGACGGCCTGGTCTACGCTCTGCTCTACAGCCCAGACGGGGGCAGCAGTTGGGAGGCCGTTGCCGTGGGCATGAGAGAGACAGAGTGTGCCCTGGACCTGGACGATATCCCCGGAAGCGACGAGGCGCTCTTCCGCGTGGTCGCTTCCGATGGGGTGAACACCGCTCAATCTGATTCCCAGGGCACTTTCCAGGTGTCTTTCAAGGGACCGAAGGTCTGGATCACATCCCCCGAGGCTAGCGCCCGGTTCACGCCCAGGCAACAGGTAGTGCTGGTGGGGGAAGGCTACGACACCGAGGACGGCTGCTTACCCGACCAGGGACTGCGCTGGAGTTCTGACATCGACGGGGAACTCGGCATAGGAAGTCAGTTATCCGTTACTCACCTACAGACAGGCTGGCACGCCATTACCCTGGAGGCCACGGACAGCCACCAACAGACCGCAAACACTACGGTCAGCATATACATAGGCGACCAGCCGTATGTACTGTACCTACCGATGGTGATGCAGCGTTAGCTACTTCTTCTCCTCCATTAGCTCCTTGACCGTCTCCTCGGAGACTGGCGCATAATGGTCGAATTCCATGCTGAACGTACCGCGGCCCTGGGTGCGAGACCGGAGGGTCGTCGCGTAGCCGAAGAGATTCGCCAGGCGCACGTGTGCGTCTATGCTCTGGCCGTTCCCGTTGCGCCGCTCGATAGTGAGAATCGAGCCACTGCGTGAGGTCAGGTCGCCGATGACGTCACCGGTGAAATCGTCCGGCGCGACGACCTCCATGCGCATGACGGGCTCCAGGATGATAGGAGCCGCCGTCACCATTCCTTCCCTGAAGGCTATCGCTGCGGCGGTCCGGAAGGCACGGTCCGAAGAGTCCACTTCGTGGTAGGCGCCGTCCACCAGCGTCACTTTGACGTCCACGACGGGACGCTTGGCCAACACGCCCCGTTCCATGGCATCCATGATCCCTGCCTTGACAGAGGGCACGAACTTCCGCGGAATGGCCTCGCCGCGAAGTTTGTCCTCGAATTCGAAGCCAGAACCTCGCTCCAGCGGTTCGAGTTCCAGCACCACCTTAGCATATTGACCATGACCGCCCGTCTGACGCTTGAACGTGACCTCGCGCCGTACGGATTTGGTGATGGTCTCGTAGTAGGCCACCTGGGGCTCAGCTACGTTAGTTTCCACCCTGAACTCCCGTCGGAGTCGCTCCACAGTAACCTCGAGATGGAGTTCCCCCATGCCGGAGAAGACCGTTTCGCCCGTCTGCTGGTCATGTTCGATGCGCAGAGTGGGGTCTTCCTCAGCAAGCCGCTGCAGGGCGAGTCCCATCTTGTCCGAATCAGCCCTGGACCTGGGAGAGATAGCGATAGAGATGACCGGCTCGGGGAACCGGATGCGCTCCAACACAACGGGTTGGCTGGGATCACAGATCGTATCTCCGGTCGTGCCTATCTTCAGGCCCAGCACAGCGCCGATGTCACCGGCAGACAGCTCCTCGATCTCCTCGCGCCTGTCGGCGTGCATGCGCACGAGACGCCCGATGCGCTCCCGGCTCCCAGCGGCAGCGTTCAGCGCGGGCTCGCCTCGACGTAGGGTGCCGGAGTAGACCCGAATGTAGGCCAGTCGCCCCATGTAAGGATCCGTGGCAATCTTAAAGACCAGTGCCGTCAGGGGATCATCGACCTCCGGCCGGCAAATCACCTCCGTCTCCTCTTCAGGAACGTGGGCAACGACGGGGGGGACATCCAAGGGAGAAGGCAGATAATCCACCACCGCATTGAGTACCGGCTGTACCCCGATGTTCTTCTTGGCGGAACCGCAGAGGAAGGGCACTGCCTGTCCGGCCAAAGTCGCGCGGCGCAGCGAAGCGCGAATCATCTCAGGGGTGATCTCTTCGCTTTCCAGATAACAGACGGCCATGGCGTCGTCCAAATCGCACAACTGCTCGATCATCCGAGTGCGCTGGGACTCAGCTTCCTCTCGCAACACAGAAGGGATCTCGACGATCAATGGATCAGTCTCGGTTCCCCCTTCATACAAGACCGCCTTCATCTCGACCAGGTCCACAATTCCCTTGAAATCACCTTCCGAACCGATTGGAATCTGGATGGCGATAGGATTGGCTCCCAGACGCTTGCGGGCCATCCCCACGGTATGCCCGAGATCAGCCCCGGTGCGATCCATCTTGTTCACGAAACAGACTCGCGGCACCTTGTACCGGTCGGCCTGACGCCAGACGGTCTCGGTCTGCGGTTCCACGCCCGCGACGCCATCGAGCACGACGATGCCACCATCCAGCACACGCATAGAGCGCTGTACCTCGGCAGTGAAGTCGATATGACCCGGCGTGTCGATCAGGTTGAACTGATGCTCATGCCACTCACAGGTCACAGCGGCAGCCTGAATGGTGATACCGCGTTCCCGCTCCTGGTCCATGAAATCGGTCACGGTATTGCCGTCGTCCACATCCCCCATGCGATGAATCATGCCGGTGTGATACAGAATCCTCTCTGTCGTCGTAGTCTTCCCCGCATCGATATGAGCGATGATTCCGATGTTCCTTATTCTGTTCATATCTTGTGCTGCCATTTGGCACCCCATATTCTCCCCGATGGCCTCAATGTCTGGAGGCTCGGGTTGCTTCTCGTTCTCCGACACACAAAAAGCGGCCCATCTCGTGGCTGGGTACTCTCTTGATGCACATGTGCTACCGAGTGCATTGCACCGCAGCCATGCGGATGGTACCGCCCATAGATCAGAGTTTACTAGGTGGCCTGAAAGCGCTATGCGTACCTCAGACCGGTCACACCCAACACGCGATTATAGCACGGTATCTTGATTTCACCAAATGCGAAACGTCTCGCTGCTCGTGGTTTGAGACCTCCGAGGTTTTCCTTGCCGTCATGGATAGCTCCCAGGTCACTCTCCTCGTGTCAGGAGTTATGCTGAGGTTGGAGACAAAACCTCGGAGGTCTTATCGCTGCTCGTGGTTCGAGACCTCCGAGGTTTTCCTTGCGCGTCATGGATAGCTCCCAGGTCACTCCCCTCGTGTCAAGAGGTGTACTGAGGTTGGAGACAAAACCTCGGAGGTCTTTCTCAGCCGAAACTTGACAAACGGCTCGGTCTGTGTTGTAATCTGTTTAGCGCCGTTCCACCGAAGCCATACGCCACGGTCATAGACGACAGGAGGCAAAAAACATGGTACGAACACCCGGGCTGGACCCCAGTGCTTTCACCCTCCAAGGTGGCCCCGTCGGTTGTCTGCTGCTCCACGGTTACACAGGCTCACCACCGGAAATGCGCCTCGTCGGGGAGTATCTCAACCAAAGAGGCATAACGGTATCTGCTCCCTTGCTGAGCGGACACGGCACCGAGCCTGAGGACCTGAATCGCTACAAGTGGACCGATTGGTACGCCGATGCCGAGGATGCCCTCATCGAACTCCGCTCCCGCTGTTCGATTCTCTTCGTCGCTGGCCTATCCATGGGAGCCCTCCTGACCCTCCATCTGGGAGCTAGACATTCAGAGATCATGGGGCTCATCACCTATTCGCCACCAATCGGGGTCCGCAACAAGCTCATCCACCTGTCGCCCTACCTCAAGTATTTCGTCCGCCAGTGGGGCAAAGCAGACGACAACGCCGATACAGATCTCACAGACCCGGAGGCCGTCAAGCGTCTCTGGAGCTACGAGACCAACCCTACCTGGGGGGCGCACGAGGTCTACAAGCTGATGCGGCTGGTCCGCCGAGAGCTGCCAGCGATCACCAGGCCCATCCTCATAATGCAAAGCACCAAGGATGAGGCCGTGGCCGCCAACGCGGGTCAGTTGCTCTATGACGAGATCGGCTCTTCCGACAAGGAATTCGTCGTGTTGCACAACTCCGGCCACTGCATCACGGTAGACGCCGAACGTGAGGAAGTCTTCCAGCACACCCACGATTTTATTGCCGCTCACATCCGGGGATAGTGGGCGCTCTCATCCTCCCGCAGGTTTCTTGATGTAGCCGATGAGAGTAGTTCCGACTACACCCCTGCCCTCCGAGAGAAGCTTCCCTGAGGCGAACCTGCGGGAGGGTAGGCTCCCTGCTTCGGAAGTCTCGAGCACAGACGAGACCTCGCCTGTATGAATCCGGCGAGGTCCCTTCATCTTCAAGCAACTACTATGCGTTATGCCTATCAGGCCGCGCTGATATGGATCGCCCCCTCGTAAGGACGATCGCAGCCTTGAACACAACCATACCAAAGCTTGGTAGGCAGCTTTGTGCTATGACCCTCGTAGCATTATGGTCACCGAGGCCAGGTGCACAGTAGCGCCATCGCGCATGCTGATGCTGAAAACCTGGATGCGTCCCAGTTGGGTCGTCGCGGGCGCGGCGTAGGTCACGGTTCCGGTGAACGGACCGTACTGCCCGAACTCGGCGTCCACCATCGCAAACCCCTCTCCGATCACGGCGCCGGTCTCATCCAGCACCCTCACAGCCAGGGTATTCTCGAAGGCAGACCCGTACCCCGTCACCGTTACGGGGCTGGTAATGGTAGCGTCCGATGTCGGCGTCGAAATGATAATCGCCTCCTGCACCACCGGCACCGGGGGCGTAGGCGTAGGCACAGGACCTGTGGTCGGAATCAGCAGCACCTGACCAACGTAGATCAGGTTGGGATTCGCCAATCCGTTGAGAGTTGCGATGTCCCAGTAGTTGACCCCGTAGAGCCACGCGATGCTGGAGAGCGTCTCTCCCCGCTGGACGATGTGAGTGATGTACGGAGTGGAAGAGGGAATCAGCAGCTTCTGTCCGGCGTAGATCAGGTTGGGGTTGGTGAGCCCATTGGCCGTCATGATCGCTTCGACAGTTACGCCGTACATCGCCGCGATCTTGGTCAGGTTCTCGCCCCATTTCACAATGTGCCAGATCTCTCCATCGGCACTTACGACGACTCCGGCGGTAGTCAGCAGTATACTCAACACTAGTACCAGGGTAATCAACTTCGCTCGTCTGCTCACGTCATTAACCTCCTTATAGCTCAACCGATCGGTTATGTACGCTCCCAGTATAGCACAACTCAAGCCCAGATGCAACAAGAAATGCCACTTCCAGAGGTAAAATCGACGTCCAGAGCGGTCTCTATACTGGATTTTACAGCTTTTTTACGTTCCTTGCCCTTTGTTCGCGCTGATCCGTGACGATCAGGTGCGTCGCACCTTGCCAGTTGTCCAAATGCGTTTGCCCTGGGGGTAGGTGCTTGGCAGATGCGGGAAAACGAAGCAGAACGGAAGCGCCAAGACGCCTACAGGCCGTAGAGCACGTCTATACGTTTTCCCGATGCTTCGGAAAGTTGACAAATCCGGGTAATGGTGGTAAAGTACGATCCAGCGCCGAGGTGGCGGAACGGCAGACGCGCTGCGTTCAGGACGCAGTGAGGGTTCCCTCGTGCGGGTTCAAATCCCGCCCTCGGCATAGATCCCCGGGCATTTCGGCGCCCGGGGATTTGCTTTTTGCCCGCCCGATCAGACGTAGCTCGTGGCCGTATGCTGAGTCCGATTCGGGACTGATTGAAGCCGAAGCGAGTTCATGGTATACTGGTTTTGACATGGGAACTCGGGAACAGGTTCGGATGTATTCCGTCGTGGAGCCCTCGGCTTCAGAACCAGTGCCCGACCATCTGTCGTCCATTCTCGGTGCGCTCCGAGCCCAGGGACATGTGACCAACAATGATCTGCGCAAGGCGTGAGGAGTGTCACGCTTCGCTGCCTGGAAACAAGTGGCTAGGCTAGTGGAAGAAGGCTTCTTGTACCGGGAGAGAGAGAAGAAAGGGAGAAAGTACTATCCAGCGGATCGTCTAAAGACGATGTTGGCTCGATGAGGTTACGATATGTTGCCTTCTGCGCACATTTGGCAATATATTCTAGAGTCAACATATCGGAACTGACGCGCAATGAAGAACCTCTCAGGCATTAGGGGGCGCGGTGTACGCGATTCGCTGCCGGCGCGTCTCTGGGGAATGGGCACCAACCTGGGACGCGTCGCGACATCCAGGAGCTGATCAGATTGGGCATCGCGGCTCGGTCGTCGAGGCGGTGCAGTCGGGCGCATCTCGCCTGTCGACGTCAAGATGAAGGGGGATAGCATGTTTCACGAAGACGACACTTTCGACTTCTATGAGGAGATCATAGCTCTGGCCGAGGAATTCTGCCAGGGGTGGGTGGAGCGCAAAGGCCGGTTCGAGAGCGAACTGCATGGCGCGCTGGTCTTGAATTTCGCCCTTTGCACCATCAAGCACGACCTGGAGGATTTGCTCGATCAACTTGAATGGCAGCCTGTCTTCAAAGGGCTTTCGCCCCGCGAGGTCTACGAACGAGGCGGCTTCGGCGATGAACCTCCAAAAGGGCTGAGTCAGAGGGACGTTATCGAGCTCGTGCAGCAAGCCCTGCTGCACACGCGTCGCAACTGATACAGTATCCGCCGAACAATGTTTCCTCATTTGCTGAAGTAGCGATGGCGCCATGAAGCCCCTCTCTGACATTCGGGCACGCTACATGCGCGATCCCCTGCCCGTGCGCATGGGCGGGCTGGCCACCGGCCTGGCACGCATTGTCTCGTGCTCCCGAAACCCAGCCAACCTCTCACCTGTGGTAGACTTAATGCGAGAGGCTGCGCACTTCATCGAATGGTACGCTCCGGAGGCTGACCTGCAAAGCCAGGTGACACTGCTGGAATTGCAGCGCCGGACCGGCGTGCTGGCGAGACCAGTTGCCACAGCGGTTCCCTGACCAAGCTTGGCGCGACCAGATGATCGCTGAGGCCCAGCAGTGGGGCCAACGCGTGCTGGTGATGAGCGGCCTGTTGGTGGAAGAGTGAGCACAGCGTCGTGCGGGTTCAAATCCCGCCCTCGTCATCGAAATCATACCGCTGGCAGTTCATCGCCTGGGTTTCTTCTACTGGGACACGGATTGACACGGATGCACACGGACAAATGAATATGAAAATCCGTGTCCTTCCGTGTGTGTCCGTGTCCAATCTCGCAGGCGTTCCTGCTTGTGCGTGGACGGGTATTCCACTATAATACTGAAGAGAGTACAGCGGAGACCGCAAGGCAGTGTACGGAGCAATAGTCATGGACACGAAGCACGGTGAACGTGTTAGCAGAGAAACCCCGCAGATCGTGGAGGAGCAACTGGCCCGCTTGAAGGACATCTTCCCCGAAGCCTTCAGCGAGGGCAAAGTAGACTTCGAGAAGCTGCGCGCCACGCTGGGCGATGTGGTGGACGATGGCCCAGAGCGCTACACCTTCAACTGGGCTGGCAAGCGCGACGCCATCCGCTTGCTCCAGACCCCCAGCCGCGCCACACTCGTCCCGTGCCGCGAAGAGTCGGTGGACTTCGACAGCACCCAGCACCTCTTCATCGAAGGCGACAACCTGGAAGTGCTGAAGCTGCTCTACAAGCCCTACTATGGCCGGGTAAAGATGATCTACATTGACCCGCCCTACAACACGGGCAACGACTTCATCTACCCCGACAACTACGCCGACCCCCTGGCGACCTACCTGCAACTCACCGGCCAGCAGGACGCCGAGGGTAATCTCTTGACCAGCAATCCGGAGACGAGCGGGCGCTACCACTCCGCCTGGCTCTCGATGATGTACCCCCGCCTCTTCCTGGCCCGCCAGCTGCTGAGGGATGACGGTTTGATCTTCGTCAGCATCGACGACCGCGAAAGCCACAATCTGAGGTTGTTGATGAATGAAGTTTTCGGAGAGAGCAGTTTCATCGGAGTGTTCGTATGGCAATCCAAGAAAGGCGGCGGTAGTGACACGACGACCGCTGTCCACGACCACGAATACGTACTCTGTTTCGGCCGGACCAACATCGTAGCCTCAATGTCGCGCATAGTACTTGAGGCGGTTCCACTGGACCGAGCCGACGTAAAAGGAGCTTATCGGCGTGGCCGTGAGCTGAACAAATGGGGAGCAGGCTCGCGTCGCGAAGATCGGCCAACAATGTACTTTCCCATTCCTGGTCCGAACGGGGAAGATGTATACCCAATTCGCAACGACGGCACAGCGGGGCGCTGGCGATGGGGACGGGAGAAGATGCTTCAGATAGTTCAACGAGGCGATGTGGAATTCGTGGAGCGGTTCGACGGCACGTACATTGCCTACGAGAAGGTACGTTCCACTGACCCCCGTCACAAACCATACCGGACCTGGTTGGCGGATGTGGGCACGACTGCCGATGGCTCCAGAGCACTAAAAGATCTGTTCGATGGTCACAAGGTCTATGACTTTCCCAAGCCGGTTGCTCTACTCAAGCACCTTGTTTCCACGGCGACCGTTGAGGATCAGGATATTGTCGTCGACTTCTTCGCTGGCTCCTGCACCACGGCCCAAGCCGTGCTGGAACTTGATCGCGAGGATGGTGGCAATCGATGTTTCATCGTGGTGCAACTGCCGGAGCCAACTGCTAAGGGATCACCTGCTAGGCAAGCAGGCTACGACACCATCGCCGACATCGGCAAAGAGCGCATCCGTCGGGTGATTGCTAAGATGAATCAGGCGAACGAAGGCCAACTGCCTCTGGAGACCCGCGAGACGCCGGAGGACCTGGGCTTCAAGGTCTTCAAGTTGGCCCCGTCGAACTACCGGTCCTGGAGTGGGGTGGGCGATGACAAGCCCGATGCCTATGCCCAGCAGATGGATCTCTTCACCGATCCCTTGGTGGATGGCTGGTCGGCAGAGGACGTTATCTACGAGGTGGCCCTCAAGGAGGGCTACGGGCTGAATTGCCGCATCGAGCCAGTGCCCAGCGTCGAGGGCAACACGGTCCAGCAGGTAAGCGACCCGGACAAGGAGCAGTCTTTCTACATCTGCCTGGATAGAGACATATTGTTGAGCAGCCTGACTCCTCTGAATCTGGATAAGGAAGACGTCTTCATCTGTCGCGACGTGGCTCTGGATGACGAGGCCGCTGCCAACCTGGCCTTACAGTGCCGACTGAAGACGATATAGATGGGACCGGATGAGAATGCAATAGGACACGGATAAGTACACTAGAAGAATACGTGGCAACCCGTGTGCGTCCGTACCCAATACCAGAAAAAAGAATCCGTGAAAATCCGTGTCCAATATCAAGAAAAGAATCCGTGGCAATCCGCGTGTATCCGTGTCCCAAAACAGGAGGGCGATGTGTTCGAAGGCAAGCATGCTGAACTGACGGAGAAGATCATAGGGGCTTTCTACACGGTGCATAACCATCTAGGATATGGTTTCTCCGAGAAGGTTTACGAGAACTCCCTGGCATTGGAACTGCGGAAGTTGGGTCTTCAAGTGGAGCAACAGAAGCCAATAGAAGTCTACTACGACGGCCAGGTGGTAGGAGAGTACTTCGTAGATATCTTGGTGAACGAGGCAGTCATCCTGGAGCTGAAAGCCGCGCACCAGCTTGCCAAGGACCACGAGGCGCAACTGCTCAATTATCTCAAGGCCACGACGGTCGAGGTTGGGTTGCTGCTCAACTTTGGCCCCAAGGCCGAATTCAAGCGCAAGGTGTACGACAACGACCGCAAAGGCACTCTGGATTGGATGAGAATGCAATAGGACACGGATTAACACGGAAACACACGGATAAGTACATTAGAAATTCGTGTCCAATACCAAAAAATCCGTGACAATCCGTGTGCGTCCGTGTCCAATACTCCGTTCCAATACAATAAAATGAATCCGTATATTTCCGTGTGCATCCGTGTCCCACCAGCGAGGCGAGATGGAATTCAAGTTCGACGCCAATCAGGACTTCCAGCTCCGAGCCATAGAGGCTGTGACGGCGCTCTTTGCGGGTCAGCCGCGTATTGAAACCGACCTGCGATTCAGTCTCGGACACTCAACCTTCGCTGCGGTGGCGAACAGGCTTGACCTGAACGACGCGGAACTGCTCGGCAATCTGCACGCCGTCCAGAGGCAGAACGACATCGCGCCCGACCCGGAGCTAGTCTGCATCGAAGAACGTATCGAGACGACCACTGGGCCCAAGGACGTGCGTTTCTACAACTTCTCGGTCGAGATGGAGACCGGCACGGGCAAGACCTACGTCTACTTGCGCACCGCGCTGGAACTCTACCGGCGCTACGGCCTGCGCAAGTATATCGTCGTCGTACCTTCGGTTGCGATCCGGGAGGGTGTTCTCAAGACGCTTCAGATCACCCGGAAGCACTTTCAGGAGCTCTACGATAACGTCCCCTATCGCTACTACGCCTACGATTCAGCCAACCTATCCCAGGTGCGACAGTTTACCCTCTCCGACGGCGTCGAGATTATGGTGATGACCATCGCAGCTTTCAACAAGGCCTCCAATGTCATCTTGCGTACCACTGACCGGTTGCAGGGCGAGACTCCGGTACACCTATTGCAAACGGCACGCCCGGTGCTCATCCTCGACGAGCCGCAGAACATGGAGAGCGAGAAGAGCATCGCGGCGCTGTCTGTGCTGAACCCCCTCTTTGCTCTGCGCTATAGCGCCACCCATCGCGTACCGTACAACGTCGTCTATCGTCTCACCCCCTTCGACGCCTACCGTGAACGTCTCGTGAAGCGCATAGAGGTCGCCTCGGTGGTCAAGGAAGGCGACACCGCCCAGCCGTACCTGTGCTTGAAAGGCATCGCAGCCAAGAAGAGAACGCTCACGGCGCGTCTGGGCGTACACCGGCTGATGAAAAGCGGCATTGTCAAGGAACGAGTCATGACTGTCAGGCCAGGCGACTCGTTGCAGGAGAAGACGGGACGCACGGAATACGCAAGCTACGAGATAGACGAGATCAGTCTCAGCGGTAGATACGTGCGCTTTGCCAACAACGTGGAGATTACGGTCGGACAGGAACTTGGAGCTGACAAGGAGGCCATCTTCGAGGCCCAGATCAACTACACCGTTGTGGAACACATGCGCAAGCAAGCAAGGCTGCGAGACGCGGGTCTAAAGGTCCTCTCTCTGTTCTTCATCGATCGGGTGGACAACTACGCCTCGAAGGATGGACTGATCCGCAAGCTCTTCGTTCGGGCCTTCGACCAGGCAAAGCAGCGCTACCAGGCCTGGAAGGACCTGGACGCCCAGGATGTGCAAGCCGCCTACTTTGCCCAGCGGCACACTCGCAGTGGAGAGGTCATCCTTGAAGACAGCAAGACCGGTGAGGCAGAGCAAGACCGTGAAGCGTATAACCTGATCATGAAGGACAAGGAGAGGTTGCTCTCCTTCAATGAGCCGGTGGCCTTCATCTTCTCCCACTCGGCGCTGCGCGAAGGCTGGGACAACCCCAACGTCTTCCAAATCTGCACGCTCAACCAGACGGCGTCCGAGGTGAAGAAACGCCAGGAGGTCGGGCGTGGGGTGCGGCTGGCGGTGAATCAGACCGGGCAGCGAGTGCACGATGAAAGGGTCAACGTTCTTACGGTAGTGGCCAACGAAAGCTACGAGCGTTTCGTGAGCCAGCTCCAGAGCGAAATCGCCTTCGAATACAGAGACGAGATCGAGTCCCGCTATGGCAAGTCTATCGCTGATCTCACGCACGAGGAACGCAGCCGGATTGCGGAGGAATATGGCGAAGGCATCTTGCCTCCCAAGCCGGCCAATGCCCGCAGGCGCAGCGTCGCACGACTTCGCAAAGAGTACACCCTGAAGCCAGAGTTTCAGGATCTTTGGAAGAGAATCAAGCCTAAGACCCGCTATGCGGTGACAATTGACAGCGAGAGGCTGATCCATGACGTGGTGAGAGAACTCAAAAGAGCCACGATTCGCCCTCCCCGTATCACCATCACCAAAGCTCGGGTGGATCTGGCCAGCGAGAGTGTATTCGAGGCTCTGCAGATGAGTGCCGCCAAGAGCGTTATGAGCCTGGCTGGTCGCTATCCCCTTCCGAATCTGGTCGAGATCATGGCCAACTTGATGCAGCACACCACGCCGCCCGTGCGCCTCACTCGTCGCACGCTGCTCGAAATCATCAGGCGTGCCCCCGACCAGCAGGCCCTGCTCGATAACCCCAACGAGTTCGCCACCATCGCTGTGGGCATCATCAAGGAGAAGCTGGCCGACCAACTGATCGAGGGGATCAAATACGAGAGAATCAACGAGTGGTACGAGATGACGCAGCTTGAGGAAGAGATTCCGGGCTGGGAGGACTACTTGATCCCCGCGACGAACTCAGTCTACGATCATGTCGGCTGCGATTCTGACATTGAGAGGGAGTTCGTTGAGGGCCTCGAACAGCGAGACGATGTCAAGCTCTATCTCAAGCTCCCTGGCTGGTTCAAAGTGCCGACACCCGTCGGCGAGTATAATCCTGATTGGGCCATCGTGATGGAAGAGCGGGACGAGTACGGCGATCCCATTGATAAGCTGTATCTGGTACGAGAGACCAAAGGCACAACGGAGCTTGCGGACTTGCGTCCCGACGAGCGGCGCAAGATCCTCTGCGGGGAGCGCCACTTTGAGGATGCGTTGGGCGTGGACTACAAGGTGGTCACCTCGGCCAACGAACTACTGTAGAGGACACGCTCCGAAGGTCGTGTCTCCCGCTGGGAGGCAGAGACGCAGAAGGAGATTGGGGCGATGACAGGGGCGGTGCTGGACAGGGCGTTTCAGGGGGAGTTGTGAGATGGGGTCCCGAACCACTCTCGCAACTATTCGGTGGGGTATATCGCCAGACCGGGTCTCTTTCATGCGTTCTCGATCCGTCCCCCTAGAGGCAGACTAGCTAGGAGAGGGAAGCAGAAGAATGGCAACCATTGAGATTCCACCTGTCAGTAGGCCCGCAACCGACTTCTACGAACACAAACCTTGTGCTTATTGTAAGGGCAGTGGCAAGGATGTACCACGGTGTCTAGGGCTAAAATGCGGAGCATGTAACGGGCAGGGCTTCGTCTGGGTTAGAAAACCACCCACTAGATGCGGCCACTGTAGAGGAACAGGAACTGCGCAGGGGATTTTCGGGTTGTGGCATTCATTGTGTAGAGTATGTAATGGCACTGGGTGGCTCGACGCTAGGACAAAGATATCCCTCACCATCAGAACCTAGCTATAGCATGTCTCGATACAAGGGTAACAATTCCACCCAGCGCAGTTGCAATGGCTAAGCTGTGTCTACCGCCGCCTGGCTGCCTCATCGTCCTGCCGTCCCCTCGACGAACAGCGCCGCATCGCGGCTTATCTCGACGATGTACAGGCCAAGACCAAGGCCTTCTGCCACTATCAACTGAGACTGAGCAAGAGATCGAGGCGATGACGGGGGTGGTGCTAGAGAGGGCGTTTCGTGGGGAGTTGTAGTGAGAGCATAGCAATGTCCCCTAGCTGGGGGCCACCCGTTGGCAATGGCGAGACAGAAGGCGATGCATTGAGTAAGTCAAATCCTAGAGGGGGAGTCTAATGTCAAAACCGGCAACGATCGATAGGCATCTGTGCCATGGACAGGATGAAGAGGAGAAATACAAGGATATCGCTGTTGTCAATTACTGGTGGGGGCTGCGGGAGCTGGCGGCAGCCTTCGACATAGACACTTTGACAACCACTTCTGGGGCAGCCCCCACCGTGGACCAGAAAAAAGAGTTTGCCTATCTCCAGATTCTCCACTATACCGTGTATGTGAAATTGGCAGGCGCGTTTCATCAACTAGAACAGATGCAACGTCTCCTTGCCCCCACCTCACAGCCCGGCCGGAGCTTTCAGCTACGTGTGTTCGAAGCCAAAGAAGCTTTCGGCGCGCTCCACGCTGACCTCTACGAAGCTGTGTGCGCGCTCGCGAATCAACTCTTTACTCTGCTGAGTCGAAAGCACCATAAGCAACTGATAAAGGACAAGAAGCCGGTGTTGACTGGTCTGACCTCCGGACAGGTGAAACGTTGGCTCAAGGAGAACAACCACCCAGATCGTGTCGCGCTAAGCTCAATGCTGGATAATTGTGACAGCCAACTGGAAATCCGTCACCACGTCACACATTATGGCTATGTGCCGACGCTGGTTGACCATCAGACAGGTACTATCTACATCCAGCGCGGCTTCCGTAAAGGGGAAATCCTGACCAGATTTGACTTGAAACTACGCGCCAATGTAGGTGGTCCACTGGTCACAATCTCAGCAACTTCGGAAGCGATGGCAACTGCGCTCTGCAAGGAAGTAGACAAAACCTACCGATACGTTTACACTTCGGATGCATTTGAAGGCTACCTGGCTGATCGAGACTTGAAGCTGAAAGACAGTTATCAACCCTATTGGGAACGGAACAACACACCCAATGTTACTCCAGTCACAGGCCCTACGTCAGGCAGTGCCACCGCAATCAAGCCTTGACCAAAGGCTGGCTACTGAGCAATAACGACCTGCCGTGTGCCAGGGGACTAGCCCAGCTCTGTGTCGTTGTGCGAAAGGCTTGTTTCGGGAGAAGTTATGACGCCTCGGAATGAGGTGCCGTCCTGGCGTTTTGAGGAGGCGAGGAGCGCGAAGATGCCACAGTTGATGCTCTCAGAAGAGGTCTATGATAGGATCACCCAATTCAAGCAAGTGGTTGAGGCCGTGCTTGAGGAGCCCATTGACTTCGACACCTACGTCGAACTGCTGCTGAGCCGGGCCACCGACTGCATGCTCGCCGATCTGTTGGGGGCGGTGGACAGCGACACCCTGCTTGCTTCCTTCCAACAACTGGCCTCAAAGCATCCTGCGTCTGTCTACGGATACGTTGCCGAAACGCTAAAGAGAGGACAAGAGGTCATTGATCAGAAGACACGGGCGGCCATGAAGCGCAAGATCGGCTTTCTTACTCCCGGCAACAAGTAAGAGCCGCCACCAAAGAAAACTGATCGAATTATGCGTGTCGCTGCTGGAGGCGGTGTTTCGGAGGAAGTTGTGACGGGAATCTGGATCAGTAGAGTAGAGGAATAGGGGACAATGTTTAGGCTTCGGCATACCTCAGTTACAGGGGTTCCCCGTTGTGGCTTCCTATCCGCATGCCTTGCATTGCGCCCTATTCCCCCCTCATCAAACCGGACGTGCGGTTTTCCCGCATCCGGCTCTCCCGGGAACTCTAACCTTGGGCACACGCAGAAAACTGAGCGGTTACACCGCCCACAGTTTCTGCTTCGCCTTTCGGCCCAGCTCCTGTCTCAGCCGAGAGAGTTCCCTGGCTTCGCCAGTTCTTCCGTAGCGGGACTCTTGCCCAAGCGGCTCCCCCTCCTTATCGACAGAAACATGTCCCCGGTCAGGCCCCTTCGCTCCACGGGCATTACCCCGCTTCCTCACTACTATGGGCCTGTACGACTCCCGTTCGGGACCACTCCCGAGGTTATGTCTTCCCTCGACGTGTTGCAGCTTCCACCGCATCCCGACGGGCCTCCCAGGTTCCTCAACCAATCTTTCGGTACGTGCCACCCCCAACCACCCCGGAGAGCCCGACGATTGCTCGCTCCCGTTCCTTCATCGCCGGCACTAGGCTTCACCACATCCGGCAGGTTGGCCACTCTCACTTTGCGTAACGAGGCCGAATCGGGTTCGATTCCGCCGCGGCTCGCACCTTCGCCTACTCAAGGCCTCGCCATGCCGGATTACTCCGACCCGCGCTCGAGAGACTACATGTCAAACGGAAAATTACATGGTGGACACCTCCCAGTCCACAAGATTGTCCAGGCTTATCCTGGCGCACCTGAGACTACCGACTGGGAGGCTCAGTCTTCGTGCGGCAGTTCCCACGCAGGCTCGAGATCGTCAGCCCGGGGGGATTTCCGCCCGGCATAACAGAGGAGAATATCCTGTGGCAGCAGATACCCCGCAACCGCCGCATCGCCGAGGTCTTCGCTAAGTGCGGTTTGGTCGAGCGTGCTGGTCAGGGCATGAACCGCATGTTCGAGGAATGTATCAAGGAAACCAAGCCTCTGCCTGATTTCTCTGGTACTGATCGCTACCAGGTTTCTGTCACACTCGAAGGCAATATCCAGGATGTTAGGTTTCTACGATTCCTAGAGCAGGTCGGGAGCGAGAGACTCGCATCCTTCGGCACTGAGGATTTCCTCGTGCTGGACCTGATTCGGCAACAGCAGCACGTTCCAGACAACCTTGTCGGGCGCTTTCCGGTTCTGCGAAAGAACGACATCATTGAGCGAGTTAGCCATGGTCGTGGCACGCGCTACATTCTCTCCCACCGTTTCTATCGTTTCCTTGGGGAACCGGGGGTCTACACGCGTACGCGAGGGCTGGACAGAGAGACCCGCAAGTCTCTACTGCTGCAGCATATAGAGGAAAATCGCGAGGAGGGCAGCTCACTTTCTGAGCTAATGCAGATCTTCCCCGACCTCAATCGAAGACAAGTTCAGAATCTATTACATGACCTAAAGGCCGAGAACCGCATCCATGTTGTGGGCCGCACGAAAGCTGCCCGCTGGTATCCTGGGCAGGGGCCAGAATACGTTGCACCGAAACCGCCCGGGAACTGACATTAAGCGCAATTATGGTGCAATTACTGTGCAATTACTGTGCAATTCTGGGCTGAAGTCCCTGGCCTCTGGGAACTGCCAGGAACCTGGGAAGGCCACCTGCCGTTCATGCGTTCCAACTGTGGCTTTTCCGTTGCTATGTTACCACACTCATTCAGAATCTGTCAACGACAATTCCAACTCGCCAGTCAACTATAGGAAGCAGCTTCTACAGGCTCAAGATGCTGACCAGAAGGAGGATGATGGAACATGAACTCTGCACCCAAAATGGGTATGTTTGCACCCAAAATGGGTGCAACGCCATTATTGTCCACGATCTCGAGCGCTCTGTTCGGAAAGACCCGTCGGGCAGTCCTGGCCCTGCTATATAGCCACCCTGACAGGCGATTTCGTATGCGGGAGATCTCCGACGCAGTAGGCGCTGGACAAGGATCCGCTCAAAGGGAACTACGCCGCCTGACCAAAGCCGGCATTCTGCTTCGGCAGGTTGAAGGAAAACGAGTCTACTACCAGGCCAATCGAGACTGCCCAGTCTTTGCAGAATTGCAGAGTTTGATGGTCAAGACGACAGGGGTGGCCGACGTGCTGCGAACTGCCCTGGCAGACCTGGCCGACCGAATAGACGTGGCATTCGTATACGGTTCCGTGGCCAACGGCAGTTTCAGGGCCACTAGCGATGTGGACGTCTTGGTTGTGGGCGCAGTCACATTCGCAGAGACCGTTTCCGTGCTGAGCCCAACGCAGGAGAAGCTTCGCCGCGAGGTAAACCCCTCGGTCTATCCGTCAGAGGAATTTCGGAGAAAACTGAGGGATGAGAACCCTTTCCTCACCGCGGTTGTTCGGGAACCCAAAGTCTTCTTGATCGGAGGAGAGCATGAGCTTGCAGAGTTGGCAGGAGAACAGCTGGCTGTATGAGCACCAGACTAGCCCGCAGGAGATAGCGAATCTATTGGCTGTCGCGGACCGAGACTTGGCTGACTGCCGCACGCCAGGCCTCAGCGCAGACTGGCGATTGAACATCGCGTACAACGCGGCCCTCCAAGCGGCGACTGCGGGCCTGTACGCCAGCGGCTACCGCGCAGCGCGGGAGATGCACCCATTATCGCACCATCCAGAGCCTGGCCTTCACCGTCGGCGCCGATTCTGCTCTGATTGGCCAGTTGGACCAGTTTCGCAAGAAGCGCAATATAGGCGGGTACGAGCGCGCCGGGCTTGTTTCCGACCAGGAAGCTGACGAGATGATTGCTCTCGCTCTTCGCTTGAAGCACATGATAGAGAACTGGCTTCAGGAGAATCATCCGGCGCTTCTAGGAGGCTGACTCCACCAGATACGATCAGCGAGGGAATATCATGCCACGCGACATCATAGACAACCGCCACCAGAAACTCGTAGACCATATCCGACAGATCCTACCCGGCAGCCAGGCGGCGAAGTTCGCCGTGGGCTACTTCTTCCTCTCCGGGCTGGAAGCCGTGGCGGAGCAACTAGCAAACGTCCACGAGGGGTAGGAAACGTGGCCGCACAAGTGGGACTTCGCCAAATAGAAAGGAGCACCATGTTCACATACGAAGAAGGTAACCTGCACAGCACCGACGGCACCAAGCTCTTCTACCGCCAGTGGGAGCCCGACGACCCAAAGGCCGTACTCCTCTTCGTCCACGGCGTCGGAGAGCACAGTGGGCGCTACCTCCATGTGGGGGAGTATTTCGCCCAGCGGGGCTTCGCCTGCTATGCCCACGACTATCGGGGCTCCGGGCAATCGGAGGGGAAGAGGGGATACATCAACTGCTACGAAGAATACCGGGACGACTTCCGGGCTCTCATGGAGCTGGCCCGCCAGCGGCAGCCCGGCAAGAAGCTCTTCGCGGCGGGCCACAGCCAGGGAGGCACCATCGTCCTGAGCTATGCCCTGGATCATCCCAAGGCATTCGATGGTGTGATCGTATCTTCGCCGGCCCTGGGCGTGATCCTGGAGGACATGCCCATCTGGAAGGCCTGGCTGGCGAACTACTTAACTCCCTTGCTCTCGCGGATTGCTCCAGGATTCGCGTTGGACAACGAGATCAATCCCTGCTATCTCTCGCGCGATCCCTCCGTCGGGGAGGCTTATGCCATCGATCCCCTGGTGCACGATCAGGCTGTTATGCGCTGGTACGTCGAATACCGCCGCACCCAGGAAGACATCCTGTCCAGGGCTTCTGAGTTCCACGTGCCTTGCCTCATCATGCAGGCCGGAGATGATCACCTGGCTCCCCGGGAGAAGACCGAGGAGTTCTACGACCAATTGACTCTCTCCGATAAGCGCCTGATCGTATACGAGGGGTTTTATCATGAGCTCTTCAACGAGGTGGAAAAGGAGAGAGTGTTCAAGGATATGGAGGAGTGGCTGGCCCCGCGCGTAGCCGAGGGGCGATAGGGTTCGGTCAGGAGACACTCACCCAACAGGGTTGCACTTCTCTTACCGCAGAGCACACTGAGATCGCAGAGCGAAAACGTGCCGTTGACGGGAGATCCTTCCCTTCGGTCTCGCTCAGAGCAGGCGCTGCGTCCAGAACGACAGCAGAAGCTCCTGCAGCCCGTAGGGCTTTGCTCTCTCAGCCCGACGACTTCAGCCTCGGGTGACTTCTCATGCCGGGTGGAAGCCCAACCCCGTTGGGCTGGTCCTTGCCACAGACGGCCAACAGGGGTTGGCCTGCTACCCAGCTATGTAAGAAACAAGATCAGCTTCAGCCCCGGGGCTTCAGCAGACCCACGACAGAGAAACGCCGGCGCTAGTGCCGTGGCCTCCCCCGAATCACCGAATGTAGCTCCATGTCCCGGTCCGTGCCCCAGGCCGCTACGTCCACCACCTGATGCAGTTCCGAGATGATCCGCTCCCATGCGCGGAGGGGGCTCTTCTCTTCTCCGGCCGGTCGCTCGAAGTACTGCTGGCACTCGAAGATCATGTACGGCCCCACCAGTGTGTACCAGCGCTCTATGCGCCAAGGGGCAGCCACCCTTTTGTGAGCCAGGAAATGCAGGCAGGGATACATATCCAGGTCGGCGTCGTCCAGCAGTTCGGGCAGTTCGCCCGCCTTCGCATCGAAGAACGGGCGCGGCTCTCCCCCTTTGCGAACGGTCAGGCTCTCGTAGATGGTCGGGAGGCTGTAGTAGTAGATCCCCAGATAGGGCACGTCGCCCAGGATGTCTGCACTGGCCTCGATCAGACGTTTGCGCCGCGTCAGCCAGCGTCCATCGGGGGTCCCATCTGCCACCAGTTGGAAGTTCACCTTGGTGTCATCGAACACCTTTACCATCACTGCGTCGTTGCATATCTCCATGCCAGCCATCATTTACCTCCTCCGCCAAGAGCACTACCTGGGTTCTCTCAGCGCTCTTTGCGTTCTCTGCGGTTGAATATTGTCCCCTATTGCGCCACCATCATGGTAGTCAGCATCACCACCTCTCCCGTGGTCGCCAGCTTGTAGGCATCCAGGGTGTCTGGTGTGTCGTCGGGCGTGTGGACACCGACCGCTCTCGGCCAGAAGATAAGTACCGATGGCACACCTCTTCCACGGAATATCTCGTGGGCCTTCTGTACTTCAGCCTTCCCCCTGGAAAGCCGCCGGTCCAGCAGCTCTCCGGCCAACTCCAGGTTGAAGAGCAGTTCTCTTTCCCTCGCCCTCTGCTCGACCGCGTAGTACTCCCTGCGCCCCTCCATGGACTGACGGACGAAAAGCGGGTCCGCCGTGCTCCGCGTCTCCCAGTCCAGGTCGAGATAGTAATCCCTGGAAGCCCCGACCGTATCCAACTCTAATAACCCCAGGATTCTCTCCGGGGGGACAACCGGATATCGGGAATAGTACCGACTGCTGGCGAGTCCGGGTTCCTCGGCACCCCAGGCGATGAAGTTGATGGGGCGTTCGGGAACGTAGCCGCTCATCTGCCAAAGTCGAGCCATCTCCAACATCACGGCTACACCAGCGGCGTTCTTGTTCGCTCCCGGGTAAAGGGTGCCATCGGGCAGGGCCCCCGCGCCGTCGTAGTTGGCCGCAACCACGAGAGGCCGGGCCTCCGGCTGGGTGCCGGGCAGCATACCGATCACGTTGAGAGCCATGGCAGCGCGTGCTGTCTCGCACGGCACTGACAGTTGACACCGAAGCGGCATAACCAAAGCCGGCGGTGCACTGTTCGCCTCGATGGCGGTGATTCCCGCCAGTCGCAGAATCTGGCTCCATCTCGTTTCGTCCATCTCCACTACCGGCAGGGTCTCACTTCCCGAGGCCGAAGTATCCATCAAGCGCTCTCGCATCTTCGGGTACCGGCTAATTAGGATTAGGCCGCCTGCGCCGTGCTCGTAGGCCATCTTGGCCTCATCTACGGGGTCCCCCTGCCGCTTCTTGATCGCCACACGCCCGCCCAGATGCATCTCTTCGTCGTATCCGCCGG
>JAKLPW010000340.1 GCA_022013675.1 Anaerolineae bacterium
ACCACCTGCTGCCAGTCGTTGCCATGGGCATGTTGCCAGAAAGCCACCTGTTCGGGCGTTCGGCGGGCGCGCTCGGCAACTGCCGCCTGCAACTGCTCCGGTGACCATCTCTCGACGCAACTGTCGGCGATCACCGCCCGCACCCGCTCATCTCCCGACGAGTTGCTGCGCACTGCGGCGGGACGCTGGCCCGGTAGCGCTAGGCGCGGTCAGTGTGCCCTATGCACGCCTGATCTTGAGGTCCATAACGAAAGAAGTCGACTCTAGTCGAATCTTCCGCACGGCAGTCTCATAGTTATCGCTTGCTAAGCGAAAGGTGGACAGGAAGGTATCCTGTTTTTGGCCCAGCACTTTGGAATCGGTGACGAACGCTGTGGAAGAGATGGACACGCCTACTCCCTCCGGCACCACCAGTTTGACTTCTCCTACGAAACCGTAGGTGCGAATCAGGGTCTCTCCCTCGGGAATCTGGGCAGCGGTCATATCCAATTTGAGGTCTCCAACGAGGATCCAGAATTCCTCGTCAGTTACTTGCCACTCGCCCGACCGACGGACGTCTCCAAGAAGCCTCTGCTGAACCTTGGTGCCCGTCCTCACGGTTCGGGGGCGAAGGAGCAGCCAGACCCCTAGGCCGATCAACACGAGAGGCCAGAAGAAGTCCCACAGATTGAAGTGGAACAGGTTGCCGACCAGGAGCGTTACTCCGATCAGCACGATCACGAGCCCGACGATCAATTGACCCTTGTTGCGCATGTTTTCCTCCCCGGTAAGTCTACAAATGAATCAGTTCCCAGCGGTAGTCCTCTGACCAAAACCTCGTATGCTTTGGCTTACGCCCTGTAATCGGGCGGGGGATGCTTCGACACTCTGTAAGTTCCGGTTTCTGTGACAGTCATGATGAGCTCGTGCACAGGCTGGCCGAGAGATCTCTTGAACCTACCGTCCTCAAACAGTGCGCAGGCCGCTTCGTCAATGCCCCAGCCCGTGGGCGTTCGAGTCTTGACCATGGCTTTGAGGACACCAGGTAGAGCGTTCAATTCGGTGAAGTGAACGTCGATGATGACGTCGCTGATCAAGCCCAGGCCAGGCAGGATTCTGACGGAGTCATCTCCGGTATCCTTCGGTGGTATGGCACAGACCTCGGGAGCGATCAAGGCTCTGGCAGACACTCCGGCGGCGGGAATACCTCTCTGATAACTACTATGTATCAGGGTGCGGATCGGTTCCGTGGCATACAGGCGGTGGTAGGTGGAGGTGTGTCCGCCGCCGATGAAGATACTAGTCGCCTCGCGGAGTTTGGCCGATGCCGCGTCCAGGTCCAGAGTTCCATCCTCGCCCGGCACGATGGGGCAATATCGAGTCACTCCTCGTCTTATCCAGGGCTGAGTGTACTCAGGCAGGTACTTCTCCCAGCCCTCGCCGCCTTCAAGCAGCAGGGCGATGGTTGCGTCACGGCCACCGGCTGCTGGAACGAACGCCTCGGCAGTTGCATCGAAGGCAGCGCTGCCGCCCAAGAGAAAAAGGAATCTGCGAGATGTCACTGTCTCTCTCTCATGTGCTGTGTCAAAGGGTTGCCGTGGATCTGAGTTGCTGGTGGTTCAATCTTCTGTCCAAGATGCTGGAGAATGTCTTTTCAGATAGTTGCCATTCCATTATACGTAGACAATGGGACAAAAGTCAAGCTGGATCTATCAATCATGGACAGAATGAGTGCGCAAAAGGTTGAGGGAGAAGCCTTGCTCAAACGGGGAGCGCCACGTGCTGGGGGTACTACCCCAGGTCTCACTCGGTCTTGCTACAGGTACAACGCACCTATTGAAGCATGGTGTTTGTGGTGAAAGAGCGGGGTGTGGGACGGTCAGTAAAAAGTAGCGGCAATGCTCAGGTGCGTTGCACACAGGCCGACGTCGAGCGGGTGCGCTTCATCAAGGAGATGCAGCGGTGCTTCTTTCCCCTCAGTGTTATCGGAGAGATATTGCGCCATTCCAACCATAAGAAGGAGAAGGGGGAGGTACTTTTCTTCCGTCCCTTGCACTACGATCCCGACTTCGTCCCCCTCAGTCGTGCAGAGTTAGCGCAGGTGTCTGGGCTGGACGAGGACCGGCTGGTCGAGATGGAGTCTCTGGGCATGATCACCACCTTCGACGAGGCTCAGGATGGGCCCTTGGCGGAAGGGAAGTATGATGAGGATGACTATAAGGTGGCCAAGGCGATGAAGGGATTGGCGCACTATGGTCTGGAGCCGTCTGACCTGGCTTTCTACATGGAACACATAGAAAACATGGTCGAGCAGGAGATGTGGCTGATGATCAGCAAGGTCATGGCCGAACGGAGCCTGGATGAGATGGACACCGTGGCCCTGCAGGTGGAGGAACTGAACGACGAGATACGACGTGTCCTGCATGCCAAAGTTCTGCGCCAGGCGGCGCACCGGCTGTCGGACCAATTCAAGAGATACTCTAGAGAGGGAAAGTGAAGTGGCAGACGAGCGAGGTCTATTTCATCGACCGCGCAGATTTGGTGTGAGAGGAAAGCTGATTATGGAAAGGCAAGGATTTCACTGTTGGGCTTGGCTGGTTGTATTCATGCTGGGTGGACTGTTGATAGTCTTCGGCGGGGCGCAGGACGTGATGCTCTTCTTCTCGCCCGAACTGGCGCTGGTACCGTCGTGGTACCAGCGCTCCGCCTCTCGTAGAGCTGGTCTGCGGGCTGATCGTGCTGGCCCTCGGCCGGGTTGAACGTCGTGTGGGGCTGGAGGCTACGGTGCGCGGAGGATGGCGAGGAGCGAAGCCTTGTAGGCCGGGTGGCCATCGTTAGTGGCATGGCAATGATCGCCGACTGGGTCAGTGGCTGCTACGGCTTCGGCAGCCTGATGGCTCTACTGACTGGTGTCTGGTTGATGATGAAGCACACCTAGACAGGCAAGTGAGCAATCTGTGGGTCTGCAAAAGGAACACGGGTGGATCGCTTCAGCGACCGCTAGAGCTGTGACGACTCGCGCCAATTGACCACCTGCAAGCCGGGGATGCGACTGAAGTGGGCGACGTTGCCTGTGACGATGACCAGCCCGTGCTCCAACGCTGTGGCCGTGATGAGGATATCGGCGTCACTGATCAGCTCACCCCGTCGCTGCAGATCGGCATAGATGGCAGCAGCGCGCACGGCGATAGGCTCGGTCAGAGGCAATACCTGACTGAGTTGGCACAGCGCATCGAAGGCCAACTCCTGACGCACAGCACCCTTGGCGCGCAGGCCACGCAGAATCTCGTAGCGGGTGAGCACCGAGAACGTGAGCCATCGCCACTCGCTCAGATAGGCGCGACTGGCCTGGAGCACGTTGTTATCGCGCTGCTTGAGGACTTCGGAAAGGATGTCAGTGTCGAGTAATGAGGGGAGCATGGCTCATTTTCGCCTGGCGAAGAAACGACTGCGATCCAAGGCCAGACGCTCGATCTCGTCCACGTCGTCGGGCGATAGACCATCATAGACCTGAGCTGCCAGTTGCAGGATTTCATCAGGAGAGGGAGTCTCACGGGTTGGGGGCGTTGGCTCAGGTATTGGAACTACGACGACCAAGACTCGCTGGTGCTTGTCCAGGGGCAAGGCCCTGTGCAGGCGCAGCACGTCCCCTTCGTAGGTAGCTTCCACTGGCTGAGACACCAAGTCTGGCTTGAACACTTGATCTCCTTATTATTCTGACCATTTCTGCAGCAGGGGTAGTATATGGCAAATCCCAGATGGTGTCAACATCATCCCGATCTCACCGCGGAGAACGCTTGGTGCGTGTGGATGTTCCGTCGCCCTTGCCTGCCAGTTCGCGGGCTTACCACGTGAGGTGCTGGGCACTTCCTACCAGCTTCTTCGGTACGCCGCGTGACTGTTGCACTGCTTGCTAGTGTGCTCAGTCTGCCCTGAAAGTGCCCGGTACCTGAAGAGGACGCACTTGCTTGTCAGTTCGTGCGCTTTGTGTTATGATTGTGCGTGTCGGCTGCGATGAACACAAGAAGGAGGAAACCGGAAATCACGATGAAAGTAGCTATCATTGGCGGCGGCCTCACGGGTATGAGTGCCGCCCACGTGTTGTCCAAGCGCGGAGTGGAGTGTACCATCTTCGAGCGCGATGGTGCTCTCGGAGGACTGGCGGCCTCGTTCGACATCAACGGCGCCCGCCTGGAGAAGTTCTACCGTCACCTCTTCACCAGCGACACGGCTATAGTGGATCTGATAGAGGAGCTTGGCCTGGGCGATAAGATGGAATGGAAGGCCTCTGTTACGAGCCTCTATACTCACGGGCGTGTCTATCGCCTCAGTACACCCGTGGACGTGCTGCGCTTCTCGCCTTTGGGCTTCTTTGATCGCATCAGACTGGGGATGCTGGCCATCTGGCCGCGTTTCATCCGTGATTGGAAGCCACTGGAGGAAATCACGGCCCGCGAATGGCTGATTCGCATGGCGGGGCAGCGGGTCTATGATGTCGTCTGGGGGCCCTTGATGCGGGCCAAGTTCGGCAGCTATGCCGACCAGGTGGCAGCGGTGTGGTTCTGGAACAAGCTGAAGCTGCGGGGTGGGTCGCGGAGCAAGGAGCAGTCGGAGCAATTGGGGTACATGCGCGACGGATTCTGGCAGCTCATCGAGAAGCTCGAAGAACGTCTGAGGGGACAGGGCGTTGAGATCCGGCTGTCTTCGCCCGTCGAGCGGATTCGCATCGAGGGTGGGCAGACCGTGGGGGTTGTGACGCAGGGCAAGTTCATTCCCTTTGATCGGGTGGTGGTGACCGTGGCTCCGGAGGCCCTTCTCGAGATCGCTCCTGATCTGCCCGAGGAGTACGCGGAGCGACTGGGCAAGATCGAGTATCTGGCCAATATCTGCCTCGTTATGGTTCTCAATCGCAATCTCAGCTCTACCTACTGGCTGAACATCGGGGATACCGATATCCCTTTTGTGGCCGTGATTGAGCACACCAACTTTAGACCCAAGAGTGAGTACGGCGGGCATCATCTGGTCTATTTGTCGCGTTACATGGCTGCTGATGACCCTTACTACGCCATGACGCCGCAGGAACTGTTCCGGGCTTATCTGCCTCACCTGCAGAATGTTTTCCCTGAGTTCAGTGCCGACTGGGTCGAGGCTCTATATGCCTGGGGCGAGCGCTACACCCAGCCTGTCATCGCACGCCACTACAGCGATCTCAGGCCCTCGTTGCGTACCCCCGTGGTCAATCTGTGGCTATCCTGCATGGCCTCGATCTACCCTGAGGACAGGGGCATGAATTACGCTGTGGCTTACGGTCAGCGTGTGGCCGAGGAGATGCTGTCTGTTCTCGAAGATAGGTCCCGGGATGACTGAAAGAGGTCTACTGCTGGATTGTCATATTCACTCTCGTTTCTCGTGCGACAGTGATGCCACGGTGGAAGCTATCTGCCAGGCGGCCTGCGAGCGAGGGCTGGATCTCATTTGCCTGACCGACCACGTGGATTTGGACCCCCTAGACTGGGGCTATGGTTACTTTGACTATGAGGGGTACAAGGTCGCGATTGAGGAGGCCCAGGCCCGTTGGGAGGGACGGCTCAAGGTACTTGGTGGGATCGAGGTGGACTACCGGGACATCTACCAGGAAGACATCGTGCGGTTCCTGGACGGCAAGGAGTTCGATTTCGTGCTGGGCTCGGTCCATGCCTGCAAGGAAGGCTGGTTTAATCCGGAGTTATTCGGCACTCACGATGAGGCGTGCGTCTACGGGATGTACTTTGAACAGATGGATCACTTGGTTCAGAGTGATCTTTTCGATTGCATTGGTCATCTGGATTTTTTTAAGCGCTTCGGAGTGGAGGCCTATGGCCCATTCGATTTTACCAGGTGGGCACCTGTGCTGGAAGAGATCCTGGCTGGAGCTGTTCAGCATGGACTGGCGATAGAGATCAACACCTCTGGCTTGCGGCAGGCGCCCGGCGAGACGTTTCCTGG
>JAKLPW010000341.1 GCA_022013675.1 Anaerolineae bacterium
GACCCCGCCTCGGCAGCTGATGGACCTCCTGGAGAAGCAGGCTGCAAGCCTGAAAGTGCACCATCCAAACGCTGGAATGTGGGTTGCACCGCAAGGCTTTGGCCGGGAGTGGCTGGATGAATTTATTGCCATTCTTAATGAGGAGAGTCCACCATGGCTCGAAGGCGTAGTTTGCGGCCCCTGGATTCACATGCCCATCGACGAATTCAGGAGACAGATACCGCAACGGTACCCGATCCGCAATTATCCTGATATCACCCATAGCGCTTGCTGTCAGTATCCAGTACCGGAGTGGGATGTTGCCTACGCGATTACCGAGGGACGTGAGGCCATCAATCCGCGGCCTGTCGACCAATCTATCATATTTGATCGATCTCAGCAGGAGACGATCGGATTCCTGACATACTGTGAGGGCTGTCACGATGATGTGAATAAGTGCATCTGGAGTGCGCTGGGTTGGGATCCGGACAGGAAGCTCATCGACATTCTGCGCGAGTACAGCCGCTACTTCATAGGTGAACGGTATACGGATAACTTTGCTCAGGGACTGCTCGCTCTGGAGCGAAACTGGAAAGGGGCTTTGGCCCTGAATACGGGAGTGTATGTTACCCTACAGCAATTCAAGGAGATGGAAGCAGCCGCCTCACCACGGGATCTGAAGAACTGGCGTTTTCAACAGGCCCTGTATCGTGCATACTACGATGCTTACATCCGGAGCCGTCTACTGTACGAATGCGGTCTCGAGGAACAGGCGATGGATCAACTTCGCCAGGCTCGTACCAAGGGATCTCCGGTAGCTCTCGCGGAGGCAGAGAGACTGCTAGACTTGTCCGTGAACCAACCGATTTCGTCGGCGTGGCGTACGCGTATCTTTCAGCTAGCGGAGGCGCTCTTCCAGAGCGTGCACATGCAATTGAGCACTCGGCTGTACCAAGGTCAAGAGGAAGTCAGAGGTGCGAATCTGGATGGCATCGACTTTCCTCTCAATAATCGTCCATGGCTCAAAGAGAAGTTCACCGAGATAAGGGGTCTTGCGGAGGAGCCTGAAAGGCTCGCGGCTATAGATCGCCTAGTCCGATGGACGGACCCTGGACCCGGCGGTTTCTACGATGATCTCAGTGACTCTTCTAAGCATCCACACTTGCGCAGAGGCGCACCCTACAAGGAGGATCCTGCCTTCGTGCGTTCGGCACAGCGCCATTTTCCGTATCGCAAGAGCTCCCAGCCCTTACGTATCGCATGGCGTTGCTTCACAGGCTCTCTGAATGATGAAGCGTTCGAGATGCATTACGAGGATTTGGATCCAACTGCCTGCTATAAGGTCAAGATAGTGTATTCGGAGCTCAACCCTGACGTGAAGGTGCGCCTGGAGGCCAACGACGGGATGGAGATACACCCATTTATCTCAAGGCCGGTGCCGCCACGGCCTTTGGAGTTCACGATCTCGGGCGAAGCGACCCAAGCCGGAAGGCTAACATTGCGTTGGTGGAGGGCGCCAGGGCTTGGAGGTTCTGGAACAGGGTGCGAGGTTGCCGAAGTCTGGCTGATGAAGAGTTGAAATGAGACGTCTTGCGGCAGAATTCGCCAATGGTAATCCCGCTGATGCTACGCAATGTCGAGTTGAAGCTGTGAATGGTAGTTGGTAACTAGTGTGTTCCAGGAGAGACCATGGTCACTGTGCCCATCATGATCCCCAGCAGAGCATTCTTCGGCGACGATACGGTAGAGGCGTACTTATCTGAGGATTGGGACATCAACGTATGCCATATGAAGGGCAACAGTCTTCCTGGGAAGTCCGATGAAGAGATCCGAAATCGACTGCGAAACCCAATTGGTGGTGAGCCGCTCCGAAGTCTGGCCGAGGGCAAGAAGCGAATCTGTATTGCCTTCGACGATCTTACGCGTCCGACTCCTGCCCATCGCGTAGTTCCATTCATTCTGGACGAGCTTCACAAGGGTGGCGTGCACGATAATCAGATTCGATTCGTTGCGGCACTGGGCGCACACCGGGCGATGACATGGCCGGAAGTGGCGGCAAAGCTTGGGTGGCAGATCGTCGAGAAGTATCCGATCTACATGCACAACATCTATGAGAATCTGATGTATCTGGGCCGGACGAGCAATGGCACGCCCGTTCACGTCAATCGTGAGTTTATGTCCTGCGATCTCAAGATCGGTATCGGGGGACTGATCCCACATGCATGGACAGGCTTCAGCGGTGGCGGCAAGATTGTCATGCCGGGGTTGTCCGGTATTGAGACCATAAAGCTACACCATCAGAAGCTGTGCGCTGATCAAGTCCCGGGTAGCGTCGATTTCAACGAGGCTCGTCTAGATCTGGAAGAAGCTGCGCGCCTTGCAGGTATAGACTTCGGTGTCGATGTGGTGATGAATGAGCGACGCGAGGTCGTGGGCCTGTTCGCGGGGGATGTGGCGGAGGAATACAGGACTGCGGCCAAGTTTGCCCGGTCCGTGTATGCGACTGAGCTCGTTCAAGACATGGATGTTTTAGTGCTGAACACCTATCCTTGTGAGTGTAAGATGGACCGATCACTCTGGCCCATACCTCTCTGCTTGCGAGACGGCGGCGATGTTGTCCTTATTGCCGCAGGTCCGATGGGACAAGGACTACACTATCTGCTTGGGCGTCACGGGACAGACTATGGAGGCCAGATGTTTGAGCCCCGACCCGGATTTCCACCGTTGTCAAGGGTAGGTAGGTGTGTGGTTTGGGCACCGCATCTTTCCAAGTTCGACTTCCGCGCCATAGGGCCAGACGAAAAGGTGCTGCATTGCCTGAATTGGAGCGGTGTTTTGGAGATCCTTGAAGATCGCCATGGCCCTGGCACGCGAGTAGGCGTTTTTCCTTATGCTTCCATGCAGCTTCCAGCTAACAGAATGCAGATGTGAGGACAGAGTACCGTATTATACGACTTGATCCTCAGACGCACGCATTGAGTTAGTCGCATTGGAACTGAGGGTCGTGGTTCGAGGGCGGGTTCTTCACTTGATGCCCCTTGTCTGCCAAGTAGAGTCGTCTACACGCTGGTTTTCGGGGGTGTGCCCCGTGAAGCAGATCCAGGAGTCTGCCAGGGAGCAGAGCAAGCCGACCTTCGATTGGTCCAGGGAAGCTCGTGTTTGCCGAAAAACTAAGCGTAGATCTGAAGACAGGTATGAAGACTGAAGCGATTGAACATGAAACGAAGGGCAACGGCACGGGAGAGCGCGATCTGGCTCTCGCACCACCAAGGTGGCCGCTGCAGCAACCCGATCAAGACAAGCGACGCGAGTCATGAAACATAACATCTAGAGCACCAGAAGAGGGGATTGCATGAAACACAACATCCTAAAGGACAAGATCGCCAAGGGAGAACCTGCCATCGGTGCGGCGATCAGTTTCCCGTCACCGGACCTGGTAGACTTCTGCGGGTTCGCGGGCTTCGAATGGATCTTCATCGATGCCGAGCATGGCCCCATCGGCTGGACCGAATGTCTGGAGATGTGCCGCGCCTGCGACTCACACGGGATGTCCTCCATCGTACGGGTGGCCAAGCTAGACCACGAACTCATCATGACCTACCTGCAGACCGGGGTGATGGGCGTTGCTGTACCGCACATCAATACTGCCGAACAAGCCGAGGAGGTGGTGAAGGCAGCAAGGTACTATCCAGAGGGACGCCGTGGATGCGACGAGGGACGAAGGTCATCCGGCTACGGGATGTTGGAATCGGCTGCTGAATATTTCGCCCGATCCAATCGAGAGATACTGGTGGCGGTGTGGATAGAAGAGGTCGAAGGCATGAATAACCTGGATGAGATCCTTGAGGTTCCAGGAGTTGACGCGGTGCATTTCGGTTACGGCGACCTGGCGCTATCCATGGGGTACCCGGGACAGCCCGATCACCCGGCGGTAAGAGAGTCACTGGCGGAGGGCCGTCGCAAGGTGGTGGCATCGGCCAAGGCATTGATCGGCGAGCCCACGGATGCAGCCAAAGCTAAGAAGATGATTGAGGAGGGTGTACTTCTGGTCTCTACCCCAATCGCCGCTATGTGGGCCACTCTGTTCAAGGACTACTTGGCAGAAGTGCGTGAGTTGCCCAGATGACCCGGATAGTCGGTGATCATGCCAGATGTGCCCTGCCTGTGTCACTACCGCCGCGCTACCTCAATCACCGATGTTGCACCTTGCAACGAGATCGTGCGATTCCGCAAAGTGCACAGAGACAAAGTGGCTACACTCTTCAACGCGCTCTCGTACTTCGATGGGGTCAACTTGGCAGCCCGGCGCAGGAGTCGGGGGTTTTTCGCCGTGGGCCTGATGGACTTGATCTGCCCGCCCTCCACTATCTTCGCAGCCTACAATCACTTCGCTGGCCCCAAGGACATCAGGGTCTACTACTACAATGGTCACGAGGGAGGCAGTGCCTATCAAACGGTCGAGCAAGTCAAGTTCCTTATGAACCTAGGGGACTGAGGATGCAAGCCAGGGCTTGTGCTTCTCACCGCTCAGCACCACCAGACTGCCAGTTCCTTGAAGGCCCCCGAGGTCTGGTGAGCGGGCTGTCTCAAGACTCTCACGAGCTCCTGATTGGCATCTCCTTCGCAGCTATGGTACAATCGTGACCGCCGAGAGCTAGAGCCAGCTCCTCTGCGTTCCGTGAACGCCTTGTGACTGTCACCATCTGGAGGTTAGAATGGACACACCTTTCAACGGTCTAGGCATGCATCTAGGCAATCTTTCTCTACTTTCCAACGCTCTGACCCGCTCCATCAGCGCCGAGAATCCCACCGGTGCCAAGGGGCAGGGAGGAATGGCAACCGAGGGCACCGGTGCCATCGCCGCCCGCGAATTGGGTCAGGGCTGGAAGGTCTCACCCTGCATCGACATCGCCGGCAGCAGCACCATCGTCCTGGCCGACATCGAAGGGCCGGGTGTCATTCAGCACATCTGGCTGACGGTCAATCCCTCTGCCTGGCGACGGTTGATCCTGCGCCTCTACTGGGATCGTGAGGATACCCCGTCAGTAGAAGTGCCCCTGGGTGACTTCTTCTGCAACGGCTGGTGCGTGCGCTGCAATGTCAACTCCCTGCCCGTCGCTGTCAACCCGGCCGGCGGTTTCAACAGCTACTGGGAGATGCCCTTCCGCCAGCACGCGCGCATCACCATCGAAAACCTGAGCCCGGACGAAGTGAAGGGCTTCTACTACCAGATAGACTATGCGCTGACCGACGTGCCCACCGACAGGGCCTATCTCCATGCCCAGTGGCGGCGCAGCAATCCCCTGCCGTATATGGAGGTTCACACCCTACTGGATGGTGTCCGGGGCCAGGGTCACTACGTCGGCACCTACATCGCCTGGGGTGTCCACAACAACGGCTGGTGGGGTGAGGGTGAGATCAAGTTCTATCTGGATGGCGATACGGAGTGGCCGACGATCTGCGGCACCGGCACGGA
>JAKLPW010000342.1 GCA_022013675.1 Anaerolineae bacterium
ACTAAGGGACACCACTAGAAATGACAGCATCAGGATGGATAGACATCCCCAGTGCATTGGAGCCCGGACGCCACTTCATGCAGGGCGATGAAGCCTGTGCGGAAGGCGCGATCGCCGCGGGCTGCAACTACTACGCCGGGTATCCCATCACCCCGGCCAGTGAGATCATGCAGCACATCTGCGTTCGCTTCGCAGATATGCCCTCGGGTATCCCCGCGGGGACGCCCGCGCGCAAGTTCATGCAGATGGAAGACGAGATCGCCTCCATCGCCTCCTGCATCGGGGCAGCCTGGGCTGGAGCCAAGAGCATGACCGCCACCTCAGGACCGGGCCTCAGCTTGATGTTGGAGAACATCGGTTACGCCATCATCACCGAAACCCCCTGCGTCATCGTAGACATTCAGCGGGCAGGGCCCAGCACGGGCCAGGCCACTCGGCCCGCTCAGGGCGACGTGATGCAGGCACGATGGGGAGCCCACGGCGACTACGAGATCATCGTGCTCTCGCCCTGGTCAACCCAGGAGATGTACTCCCAGACCATCCGAGCGTTCAATCTTGCTGAGCGGTTTCGCGTCCCCGTCATCCTCCTGGCAGACGAAGCCGTAGGCCATCTGCGAGAGAACCTGGAGGTTACCACCCCGGTCAGAACCTACGTCCGCACCAGTGATAATCAGAAAGGGCCCTTCGTTGGCTCTGATATTCCCCCCATGCCTCCACTCGGGAGCGGCAAGAAGCTACTCATCACCGGTTCAACGCACGATGAGTGGGGATACCGGCGCACATCGAGCCCGGAAGCCCAAGCTGACCTGACGGAGCACCTGAGATCCAAGATTCTATCTCACGCGAGTGAAATCATCAAGACAGAGGCCCTTCTCTGCGATGAAGATCGCCTGGATGCCTTGCTGATAGCCTATGGGTTCTCGGCCCGAAGTGCGAGGGGAGCAATAGCCATTGCCCGGCGCGATGGAATGCGTGTCGGCCTGCTGCGATTGAAGACCCTCTGGCCCTTCGCGGACGAGGCCATACGAGAGCTCGCCCAACGGAGCACTCATATCCTGGTACCGGAGATGAACCAGGGCCAGGTGCTGAGGGAGGTCCAGAGGATCGCTCCTCGCGCCCAGGGCTACAATAAGACCAACGGCGAGGTCATCATGCCCCAGGAGATAGCCGAAGCTCTGAAGGAGATCATGAGATGATCCGGGGCACTACAGAATCAATTCGGCGGATGATCCGCTCAGAGACCTTCCCTACTCCCTTCTGCTCTGGCTGTGGCCACGGCATCCTCATGGGAGCAATTCTGCGCGCCATTGACGAATTGGAGTGGGACTTAGACCGCATGGTCTTCGTGTCCGGCATTGGCTGCGGGGGATGGATTCCAAGCCCCCACTTCGCCGCCGACACCCTCCACGTCACGCATGGACGCCCCATCGCCTTCGCAACCGGGGTGAAAACCTTCAATCCGGACCTCAATGTGGTAGTCATCGGTGGGGATGGAGACATCGCCTCCATCGGAGGCAACCATCTCATCCACGCCGCCCGGCGAGACCTGGACATCACTGTCATCTGCGCTAACAACCTCATCTACGGCATGACAGGAGGACAATTGACTCCCACGACTCCTGAAGGCGCGTACACCTCGACCACTCCTCAGGGCAACCCCGAGCGGCCTTTCGATCTCTGTAAGCTAGTGGCCGCAGCAGGGGCAACCTACGTGGCGCGTTACTCCGTCTACCACGTACGGCCTCTGATCAAGGTCCTCAAAGCAGCCTTGCAGCATAAGGGGTTTGGATTCGTGGAAGTACTCAGCTCTTGCCCAACTCAGTATGGCCACAGGAACGACCTGGCCACGCCGGTCCAGATGCTGCATGGGTTCAAAGAAACGTGCGTGACTTCGAAACGCGCCAAGAAGATGACCGAAGATGAACTGGAAGGCAAGGTCATTATAGGCGAATTCGTCGGCTGATCAACGAGCCCAGAAATGGCCGCTTCAGTATGATCGCTCGGTGAGGACACTGGCACGCAGCAGGTTGGGCTTCAATAGAACCCGCTGTCCCTCTCGAATGAACCTGCCTATGCCTCCCAGTCCATCTATCGCTTCTCGAACTGCTTTCAAGACTTGCTGGTATTCATATGTACGGCAGCGGGCAATGTAAACCTCAGACACGTCGTGACCCCCATCAGATGATGGAGGATATGCTACCACTACTACAGAGATCGGTTAAAAGACATCCGACAGCATCACGAGCCTTTGTAGGGGCAGGTTTCGGATCTCAGTTGCCAGAACGACCCCGGCTGAACAGATCACGGTAGCACGGCAACGATTCCCGTCCAAATGAAACCTGCCCCTACTTGCCTTGCGGGAGTGGAAAGACAACAATAGTATCGGCCCGAAGCATGCGCGCATCAGGATCCATGCGCCCAATCACCGCCACCCCTACTCCTGGCTTCACGTCTTCCAGGCTTCCCTCCCGTTCTCCGTTCTCTGTCAGGCGAACAGCCGTGTCCGACGAGACCTGCACCAGCTTGGTGCCATCTTCCGTCTCAAGAGTGATGAGGTCCCGCGACAGTCGGCGTACTATGCCCTTTAGTACAGGCACCTGGTTCCCCTCTTGAGGCTTATCGGGAGGAACGGGCTGGGCTGGCTGCTGCGGAACAGCAGGGACTCCTCCAGGCCCGGCAGGCTGTAACTCCCCCCGCGTCATTCCACGCTCGCCAACGAAGACACCCATCGAGAAGGAGGCTATCAGGAGCATCGTTCCCAACAACCCTACGCCAATACCCAGCAACCACTTTCGGCCAACTGACATGCTCACTCTCCCACCTCAATTTCAGTCAGAACCACTGACTCGATGAACTCCGACTCCCCTCCCGCCTGCCTGCGAAGATCCACCACCCCAACCTTCAGTTCATACACCGCAGATTCCAGCGACGACGGCACGATGACGGCATACTCCTCCACCACTATCCCCGAGCGAGGCGGCTGCGTCTCTGCCACGTAGCGCGGGAGGTTCCCAAACCCCAGGTCGTGAACCTCCAAGGGAACATCATCCAATGCCGTACCGACAAGTATTCGTTGTTGCCTCAGCACCCGCCAGTAGAGCGTCAGTTCCAGACACGCTCCTCCTGCCACCGAGTCATCAGCCAGATCATACCCCACCAACTCCACCGCTCCCAACCGGTGATGGACTTCGTAATTGGGCTCCGCTCGCCTCACAATCAGTTCAGGAGGCTCTTCCTGCAGTTCGTATAGGACGAGCCTCCGCTGCCCGAATCCCGCCCCGATTCCGTTCTGTCCGACCAATCGGGGCACGTACCAAGTCCCTTGGTCGGTCAACTCTCGCGGAACCGACCAGGGAGTAGCCTTGGCTCTGTTCGGGTCTGCCCACTCCGTGCTGAACACCGCTGCACCCTCCTCCCAGCCTTCGCGCCCAGGAGGTCGCCCCCCGCTCACCGCCATGGGCATCACTACGTCAGGGCGTACGTCATAGACATATCTGTAATAGAACATATCGTATCCAAACACGCCCCCCTTGCCCAGAAGCACGCTGTCCTCCGGTAATAACTCGAACACGTTCTCGTAGAAATCATTGATGGCCACGTCTTGAGACCTATCGTTGCGAGCGTAGTTCGCTCGCAACTGCCAAAGAACCCCGACTATCAGGATGAACGTCGCACCTATCGCTGTGCCAACGTGCAGTAGCTTGGAGATGGTCACTTTGCTCCCAGCTATGCGCGCTATAAGCTTCTCTAGCAGCTCCAGAATGGAGTGCAGACCATACCCCATAAACAGCAAAAAGAGCATGTGGGCAGGTATGAAGAAGACATCCAGGTCAAAAACCCGATATTGGATGAAGAAGAACACGTGCACCAGGTACATTAGGACGAGCAGATAGAACTTCTTCGTATCCTTGAACAATATCCCCCACATGCCGATGATCCCAAGCAGCATCCCGGGAATCTTTAGATTCTGTCGCAGTAGCTCGATGTAAATCACGATCCGACCCGGAATCGCCACCAAGGGGAACGCAAACTTCATCTGCGGGAAGGCCCCCAGGGTATAAGTATAGAAGCGCTCCAGGGTTATGGGCGCATTGCGGGCCATGGGCAGGTCCACAAGCATCGAGGCTTTGTAAGGCAGCCATAGAAACTGAAGACATCCCAAAACGAAGAGCCCTATCGCCCCTAAAAGCTCCCCCGGACGTTTGAGTATGCGCCAATCCTCCAGAAGTATGAAAAGCACGTAGGCCGGAGCGAAACCAAGATTGGAGAGATGCGTGCCCATACTCAGACCGTAGGCCAGGCCGAAAGCAAAGAGGTATCCTCGCTGCCGCGTGCGCGCCCACCGGAGAAGCAGCAGCCCGCACAAGGCCAGCATAAACATATTGAGCGCGTAAACCTCTGCGATCACGGCCTGAGACCAGAAGGTGAGCGAGAAGGCAAAGAAAAGCGCCACCAAGGCAGACACCAGCTTGCGGCCGATCAACTGGCGCAGAATGAGATACAACAAGGCAACAGCTCCCGCCGCCATCACCGCTGACATGAGATTCACCCGATGAGCGATGTCCCCGACAGGTAAATAGGTGAAAAGCTTGCCCAACCAGGTATACAACGGATAGCCAGTCATATGGGCTAAACCCAATTGGTAGCAGACAGTGGCCAGTTCATTTCCATCGGGACTCCGATAGGACAGACTGGGAGTCAGGGTCGCATTGTAGACCACCAGGCTGACCGTGAAAACAACGAGGCTGATCAGCACATCCAACCACCGACGTGACAAGAATGACCTCACCCTTTTTGCTATATTGGAACTGCTCAGTTTCATTCGTTTCCCCTTGCTGAAGAGTCGATGCCCCATCATGCCACATTGAGAAAGGAGGAAGGCGACTGTGCCTTCCTCCTTTCTCCTCACACTGCTTCCTATTCCTCCACCTCTCCCAACGAAACTCGGGCTCCCTCAGTACTCCAGTCGTAGCTCTCGCCGTTGATCTCATACGTGCCGCGACCTCTCAGGAAAACCCAACCGGTACCTTCAGCGGTTAACTCGATCAGCCCTCCACACATGCGGACTTTCAACTCGGTACCAGCCGCGTGGATCTCGCCGCGCCAGCCCATGAACACCGCGCCGCCCCCAGGCAAGTCCCTGCGGTAGCCCCTGCCACTAGCCTCCAACCGGGTGGCATTCCTGACGTGCACAAGGCCGATGCCATGCCCAACGATCTCGACTTCCCCTTCGCCGTGGACGATGGCGACGCCTACACCGCGCGCCGTGATGCTGCCCTCGCCTTCGAATACATCCGCGCTGGCAACAACTGGGAACACCACCAAGGCAACCAACGTCAACGCCATTACTAACACGAGTTTCTTCTTCATAGTGCAGATCCCTCCCTTTCGGATTCGTACTCCCAATTTCACTCTCAACGTCGAGCCTCCGGAAGCTCACTTCGGTTATAGTATGCCCCACCTTCATTAGGTAAGCATTAACTGGTTGTTACAAGATTGTAAACTCGCATCCCGCATCTGCAAATCCAAGTAGGCACAACTCTATCTTTGAGAGCGATCACTCTCCGATTCAAGCGCGCGGCTCACGAGTCCCACCAGATGAGCCTCAATCTCACGTTCGTTGAGCCGGCGGCCGACTATGATCGCTTGGTCCCCAGGCAGCATGTCGAGCAACGACGAGAGCTGTAAAACACGGGCCCGGAAACTGGTCGAGTCCGTGATCAACACTCTCATTCTACCCCCGGGAGTATCCAAAACGAGGCAATCGGCTTCAACGCCAATGACTTCTCCCCGCACGAAGTTCACCTTCATGGCCTTGCGCGGTACGCTGGCAATCGTCTGTGCGCACATCTGGCCATCTCCGTCTTGGGTGACCACGACGGCCAAGTAGCTGTCAACCTCCACCTTGGACAGACCTGCTTCCTCTCCTCCAAAGGCACGCCACTGAGCATCCTCATCGACTGAGACGGAAACCCGCCGAGAGACACCCTGAACCGTTATAGACCCATCCTTCGTGGCGACAATCCGGCCTAGAAGGAGCGTTCGGGACAATCCTGCTCCCGGGTCGGCCACCAGAACTCTCGGCACGAACTCCCTGGCCTTGTTGTACCCGCCCAGGGCAACAACCTCATCGCCCTCTGCGATGTCCATCCAAGAAGCATCCTCGCTCCCCACAACCTTCAGGCGACATCCCTCGTCCATGCGCAGCACACGCTCACCGCTGGGACCATCTACCACCAGGCTAGACAATCCCACTCTCCGCACGGTGCCACCAAATGCATGCTGCCGCAGCCACGTGGGGGACGCTGCAACCATGAAACGCGGAGTGAAAGAGCTATCTCGCCCACGCCTTCCCAACGCTAGCACCGCGTCGCCAGCACCCAAATCATCGATTCGTGCACCCGTCTGCCCAGGGGACCAGACCCTGCACTCCCCACCGGTTGAGACTTGCCACGAGGCACCAGGCACTTCCAGAACTACGCCCTCATCGCTGACTTGCAGCACTCGTCCCCTGATCACCCTACGAGACACTGGCTCTTCCGCCAGGATCGGTGTCGACGCAAGCAAGAACAAAGAACATGCCAGAATCAACAGAGCAATCCAGTACCGCGTCTTCATGTGTTATGATCTCCTCTTTCCATATCAAATGACACACACAATTCTCCTGATTAACTAATACCCCACTACTATGAACCAGACGTTTCCCAGTTGTTACAGAAGTGTAACACCGACCGTGTGTGTTGCATCAGGTAAGGGCAGGTTTTCCTTAGGCATAAATCGCTTCTCTGCTGTCAGGGCTAAGCATGATAGGGGACTATTCGATCAAGAGAGATCTCAAACCCGCCCCTTCAATCTTGGTTGACAAACAACGAGGGTCATGATAGAATTATGTCAAAGTATGAGGCGTCTATGCGAAGCATGTCCTTGACCTGGAGAGACAAACGTGCCCATCAAACAGAATCAGTTACCGCTCTTCCCCAAAGAGACATCTGCCAAAAAGGAAACAGTAGAGCAGGGATCTAGTCTCTCAAGGGAATCTCTTCTCTCCGAGGCCATTGAAGCCTTTCATGATCACATGATCCACAAGGGATTCACAGAGAATACTATCAGCTCCTTCCTGGGAGACCTCTCCATCTTCAGCCGGTACCTGGAAGATGACGTTGCCATTGACGGGATATCCACACGCAAGCTGAACGATTTCTTGGCCTACCTGCTCCACGGCCGGAAGGCCGCTTGTACACCGAAATCCTATGCCCGCAGGGTAACCACGCTAAAAGTTTTCTTCGGCTGGCTGGCGGAATCGGGCGTTGTCGCTCGCGATGTTGCGGCCCCCGTTATTCACCGTCCAGCGTCCTCGCCTCTCCCCAGAATCCTACACACCCAGCAGATCGCCGATGTGTTAGCAGTGACAGCATCCATGCTGCGACGTCTCGAAGACCCCGACCCACGCCCGTACCTCCTGGTTTCGCTGCTGCTGGCAACAGGCATGAAAAAGGGAGAGTGTATGCGCATCAACCTGGCCGACCTGGACCTTGCCAGCCCGACGGCTTCCGCAGTGTACGTGCGATACGACAATCCAAGGAGACGCTACAAGGAACGGAAGCTTCGCCTGCCCCCCGATTTCTCAGCAACATTGACGCTGTACCGAAACCAGTACAAACCCCAGGCAAGGCTCTTCGAGTGTACGGCTAGAAACTTGGAATACGTGCTGACAGATGTGGCCCAGCAAGCAAACCTGCCTAGCGGACTCTCTTTTGAGATGCTGCGCATGACCTGCGCTGTGAGGGATTACAAGGGAGGTATGGACGAGGACACACTGAGAAGGAAGCTGGGGCTTTCTAGAATTGCGTGGACAGAGGTTCTGGAGAAGATCCAGAAGCTAGTCTCTCCCGCTCTGTGATGGAGGCAAAACCAAACAGAGGCAGAGCCAATGGGTGGGACTACCAATTCACGCCGTGCGCGGAAGCCATGATCTCACGAGCCTCGTCCAAGTCTTCTGGGGCGTTGATGTTGAAGAACGATAGCTTCTGCGGATCCAGGACCTCTATCTCATCCTGCTCTATGTAGCATACCCGAACGCGGTCCCAGAAGTCAACGATGCGGAGCCGGCCCTCTTCCAAGGTCTCTCTGATGGGTTCCAGACATGTGCGGGCATAGACGGCGTGGAGAGGCTCGATTCCGATGCTTAGCCGAGGTACGACCACATCGTAGTCCGGTGCGTGGAGGATCATAAAACGCAAGAGGTTCAGATTCAGGAAAGGCATGTCACAGGCCACCACCAGCGCAAAGGGTGACTTTGCAGATTGTAGACCAGAGTACAGTCCCCCAAGAACTCCCCCCTCACCATAAATATCCCGTACCATGCGAACATCTAGAGAAGCGAACTTGTCGAACTCATTTGTTGATAGAATGATATCATCGGAAAGGCAGCGCAGCTTCTCGAGTACGATTTCGATCAGCGTACGTGTCCCCAGTCTGATAAGAGCCTTGTCTTGCCCCAATCGTCGACTCTTGCCTCCAGCCAGAATGATCCCGCTGACCTTCTTCATGTGCTATCTCTTTGCGTCAGAGCACAACAACTCAGGCATTGGTGCTCAAATACAGACACTACCACCTCGGTGCGCGCTCCGCCGGCGACCGCCCACACGAGTCCTTGTATCCAAGCAGTGATTCCTAGGAAGCCCCCAGTTCTGTGTCTCAGTTGTTCTCTCCCACGGGAAAGTAGCACAACCCCACGGTGCCCGGACCGGTATGCACGGCCAGCGCAAGTGAGAGCTGTGTCGTCAGAAACTCAACGCAAGTGAAACGGTTTGCCACCATTTCACCGAGCAGGGAAGCATCCTCTGGCGCTCCGAAATGAATGATGGCAACCTTGATCCGTCCCCCTTCTCCCACGTCTTGCTCCACCATCTCCACCATGCGGCGGTAGGCAGCCCGGCGGCTTCGCGCTGTTCCCAGGGGAACGATCACACCATCATCCATGCCAATAAGGGGTTTGATTCTGAGAATAGATGCTACGAGATGCTGCGCGCGCCCGATACGCCCGCCCAGATACAGATAGCGTAGCGTATCGGCTGTTTGAAGCATCTTCGTGACAGGAATCATGGAACTGATACGATCCACGATCTCGTCGAGAGGTTTCCCCTCCTGCGCCATCCGGCCCGCTTCCAGAGTCATCCAACCATGACACATGGACACATTCCGAGTGTCGATGACTTCGACGTGAAGGTCGGGGTTTTCTTTTAGAAGCATCTCCTTCGCTACGATGGCAGCCTGATAGGCACCGCTTCCCAACGAAGTCATGTGTAGCGAGATCATATCGTGGCCACGTTGGGCCGTAATACCAAACGCCTCCAGATAGTCCCCTGGGCCAGGATTGGCCGATTTAGGAAGATCTTCCGGTTTCGTTGTCTTCAGGAGATAGCTCAGGAACTCCTCTCGCTGCATGTCCACGAGATCACGGTATGATTTTCCCTGCACGTGAACATAGTACGGTACTACCATGATGAGATCATACTGGCCGTACATCTCATCAGGTACGCTGGAGCAACTGTCAGTAATCACAGATACCTTGGCCACGCTGCACCTCTCTGCCAGTTCATGGTTCTCCATTGACCTTTCCGAGATCCCAGTGTTGTTCGGCAACCCAGACAGAAAAAGGGACACCGTAGCGCTCACCCGCCCGGTATCCCTCAGCAATCAAGACACGAACCTGCGTTGTCAGAACTCCATCCAGTTAACACTCACTCTGTCACGAGATGGGCCTGCAAGTAGGCAACTGCATTGCCCACTGTGGTGATGTTCTGCGCGTCATCGTCCGAGATCTCTCCTCCGAATTCATCCTCGAAAGCCATGATAAGTTCAACCAGATCGAGCGAGTCAGCTTCCAGATCCGCTCTGAAATCGGCTTCCATTGTGATTTTCTCAGCTTCCACCCCTAATTGGTCAATGATTATCCTGCTAACTCGCTCGAACAGATCGTCCATTTCACTCCTCCTTGCTGTTGTCTAAACACTTAACCCCTGATAATCGACAATCATACCTGCCGCGTACTGAGCCTATCCTGAACTAACAGCTCGTATTATACTACCCCGTCAGCTTCCGGTCAACTGCGCTGTGGCGTTTTTGGTTCCTCGATATCCTCCTTCCATCTCCCCAGAGAACGATTGTACAGGGAGCACTTCGTCATATACAACACTTCACCTGGCTCCAAGATACGCCCCGCCCAAACCCGCTCTGACGGTCCCGGTACCGAGAGAATGCTTTTTTGATCTCCTCTGCGGTCTCAGCGGACTCTGCAGTGAGATGTGGTTAATCACCAAGTCTCCCGTCTTGACACCAACGGTTTGCACTGGTAATATCCTAGTAGCATCCTTGTGTAAGGAGACTCTCACAATGCACCACCTCCGAAAAGAAGAACATCTGCGCGTATGCATCGAAAAAGACGTACATTCGCCAATACATAGCACCGGTCTGGAGGAGTACTCCCTCATCCACTGCGCGATGCCAGAGATAGCGTTGGACGATGTGGATCTTCACATATCGCTGCTGGGGAAACCTCTTCAAGCTCCACTCTTGATCTCAGCTATGACAGGAGGAACAGCTAAGGCGGCCCGCATCAACTCTCACCTGGCCGAGGCAGCCCAGACGCTGGGGATTGCTATGGGAGTAGGTTCCCAACGCCCCGCTATAGAGGATACAACAGTTAGCTGTACCTATCAGGTACGACAGAGCGCCCCTGATGCATTCTTGATGGCCAACTTGGGAGCAGTACAGCTCAACTATGGGTATGGTCTCGATCAGTGCCTCCAGGCAGTTGATATGATCAGAGCAGACGCTCTCGTGCTGCACCTCAATCCCCTGCAGGAATGTCTACAACCTAATGGGAACACAGATTTTTCCAACCTTCTGCGAAAGATCGCAGATCTCTGCAAAGCGCTGCCAGTCCCTGTCGTGGTGAAAGAGGTGGGCTGGGGCTTGTCAGAAGAGGTAGCCCGTGAGTTAGCACACGTGGGAGTCGCAGCTCTTGACGTAGCTGGGACTGGTGGCACCTGTTGGAGCGAAGTGGAACGACACCGCATCACTGAGCCTGGATTACGAGACATTGCCTCGGATTTCGCCGACTGGGGCATTCCTACCTCGGAATCCATCCAGCTTGCCCGCCGGGGCGCTCCAAACCTGTCCATCATTGCCAGCGGAGGCCTTCGCACGGGGATAGACATCGCCAAGTGCATTGCCCTCGGCGCTGATATGGGGGGTCTGGCCCACCCCTTGCTTCAACCCGCCATGATTTCACCGGA
>JAKLPW010000343.1 GCA_022013675.1 Anaerolineae bacterium
AGCATCCGCCGCTATCGCAGCGATCCGATTCCCGAGAAGGACTTGACGGCTATCCTGGAGGCCGGACGCCAGGCCCCATCGGCGCGTAATCGGCAGCCGTGGCACTTCGTCGCGGTTACTGATAAGGCCACACGGGTGAAACTGGCTGGGGCCTGTATGGGGCAGCTATGGTTGGCCTCTGCTCCGGCCATGATCGTGGCCGTGGGGTTCCCTCGTATCGACAAGGGCTGGTACGTGGTGGACGTCAGTATCGCCCTCCAGAACATGGTTCTGGCCGCTACTGCTCTGGGTTACGGTACCTGCTGGATCGGGGCGTTTCAGGAGGGGCTGGTGAAGAAGATCGTGGGGCTGCCAGATGAGGCGCGGATCATTGCTCTTTGTCCCGTGGGGATCCCTAACGAGCATCCTGACGCACGATCGCGTAAGGACCTTGCGGAGATTTGCTCCCTGGACCGTTATGGCGAAGCTTATCGTGGCCCCATCGACCCTGTCGCAGAGGTGGGGGAGTAGATTGAGCCAGGGCACCACGGTGCCCCACAATTGATGTGCCGCTGAGAAGGTGACTCCGGTGATCGTAGTCTATCTGACTGGAGCTTGGTTGGTGGGGATCTATCTCGGCTCGCTGCTGGGCCGGGTTTTCACTCTTCCCACCCTCTTGCCTTTCCTCTGGATCGCCTCGTCTCTTCCTATGTTCATTGCCTATCTATGGAGGCAGGAACCTCGGATTCGCTCTTCTGCTCTGTGCAGCCTCTTCTTGCTTCTCGGGGCTATTCGGTGCGTCTACGCTCTTCATCGCCCCATCTCTGATCACGTGGCTTTCTACAACGATAGCGGATGGGTGTGCCTCCAGGGCGTGGTCTGCCGTGAGCCTGATATCCGGGACCGGTACGTCAATCTGGTGCTCTCCGTCAGCGCCTTGGAAAAAGATGGAGAGAAGTCCGATGTGCGGGGAAAAGTGCTTCTGCAGACTGAGCGCTATCCCCTCTACAGCTATGGGGATGAGTTGGAAGTCAGTGGCGTACTGGAGACGCCCCCTGAGTTCGAGGATTTCTCCTACAAAGAGTACCTGGCCCATCAAGGTATCCACTCCCTGATGCGTCGCCCGTCTATTGGTGTCGTGGGTCACGATGCCGCTAATCCCCTGATGGCGTTCCTCTATGCTTCCAAGGCCCGATTCTATGCGGTGATCGCACGCGTGTTGCCCGAGCCAGAAGCCAGCCTACTGGCCGGGGTCCTCCTGGGCATGGACAGAGGATTGCCCGAAAGGGTGTCCGAGGTTTTCAAGGCGACAGGGCTGCTACACATCGTCGTCATCTCGGGCTTCAATATCACTATCGTAGCTGGATGGATCGGGCGGGCGGCCCGGCGTCTCTTCGGAGCCAAGGCCGCTACCTGGATCGCTCTGGGCGGCATCGTGCTCTACACGTTGCTAGTGGGGGCGGACCCTCCGGTGGTTAGGGCGGCTATCATGGGGGGCTTGGCGCTGATGGCGTATCATACCGGGCGCGCCGGCGCTGCGCGGGCGTCTCTTGCCGCGGCAGTCCTGGGCATGACGTTGCTGGATCCTCACCAGCTCTGGAGCGTGAGCTTCCAGCTTTCTGGCATGGCTACGCTGGGCCTGGTAGTCGTTGTTCCCAGGCTGGAAGGCTCGTTCGAGTTTCTTCTGCGCCGGTGGCTGGGTGCGGAATGGGCGCTTCGACTCACCGGGATTCTGAGTGATGCCCTGCTGGTTACATTGGCGGCGCAGCTTACAACGTTGCCCTTGCTGATCTACTACTTTCGCCAGGTGTCACTCATTTCCATTGTGACCAATCTGCTGGTGCTCCCCGTTCAGCCTCTGATTATGGTCCTGGGTGGAGTCGCCTTGCTGCTGGGCGTGATATGGCTTCCCCTGGGCCAGGTGTGTAGTTGGGCAGTCTGGCTCTTTCTGACGTATACTATCCGTGTGGCCGAGGCTCTCGCTGCTGTGCCCTTCGCAAGTTTGCCACTTGGCAGGCTGGACGGCCTATGGATTGGTCTCTACTACGTGCTATTGGGGGGCCTCCTTCTGTGGTGGAACCCGCAATCGAGAGAGGAGCAAGGAGCCCGCTCAGCCCCAGACGGCCTCTCCGTGCCACTGAAGCGCCTGCTAGTGGGCCTGTCGCTGGCGGCGATTCTGGTATGGATTGGTGTCTTTGCCTTGCCCGATGGGCGGCTGCACGTCTGCTTCCTGGATGTAGGGCAGGGGGATGCTATCCTCATCCGAACGACTGATGGCAAGACGGTCCTTCTGGATGGTGGACCCAGTCCTGCCGCGCTGATGTCAGAGTTGGGACGGCGACTGCCTTTCTGGGAGCGGACCGTGGATCTGTTGATCCTGACTCATCCTGATGACGATCACATCACCGGCCTTCTCCCTGTGCTGGAGCGTTACGACGTGGGGCGGGTAATGGAGTCAGGGTGGAAAGTGGAAACGCCGGCCTACGCTGAATGGGAAGCGTTGATCGAGAGCCGCCATATCGCCAGGACTTTCCCTCGGGCTGGAACGCAGGTTGATCTGGGGCGGGGCGTGCGGCTGGAGATTCTGCATCCGGGGGAGACGTGGATTAAGGGGAGCGGTTCGGACATCAACAACAATGGTCTGGTGATGCGCCTGACAATGGGGCAGGTATCTTTTCTACTCACGGCCGATATCGAGGACGCGGCTGAGAGACGGCTGTTGTCGGCTGGTGCGAACCTGGACTGCACCATCTTGAAAGTGCCTCATCATGGAGCGGGCACTTCTCTCAGCGAGGACTTCCTGAGGGCAACGGACCCTCAGATCGGGGTCATCTCCGTAGGCCAGGACAACGACTTCGGTCATCCGGCCGAGGGCACGATAACGCGGTTGCTCGATGCGGGGGTGCTGGTCTTGCGCACCGATGAGATTGGTAGCATCGAGGTAGTCACCGATGGGCGTTCGTACAGCGTGAAGACCGCCCGGACGCAGCGTAACTGAAGGGACTAGTCCATGGGATTCATGGTCACTCTTTGTCTAATTCTAGTTCTGCTTTCACTGGAGGTCCTTTTGCGCTGGCGGAGTCGGAAGTCGCCCCCTCCCGTCCCTGAGGATGCTCTTCGCCTTCGAGACGAAACGCGCGCCCTGCGCCAGGAACATGTGACCCAGGCGGTTCGAGTTGTGGCTTTCGGGGATTCGATTCCACACGGTTGGGGATTGGAGTACAGAGAGAGTTACCCGGCCCTGCTAGAACGTATGTTCGAAGATGGCAATCCGGACCATGATCTGAGGGTGATCAATGCGGGGATTCCTGGCAATACGATAGTACTTGGATGGCAGAGATTGAAGCGGGATGTGCTTCGCTGGAAGCCACACGTCGTGCTCGTTGCGTTTGGCCTGAACGACATTAACCTGGCGCGCTCCGTCTACGACGAGCGGCGAGAACGTGCTCTTAAGCAGAGGCTGACACTTATCGGGCAGGTCAAGGCGGCTATGCGCGGCAGTGTGCTCTGGAGTACGGTCGTGGATACGCTCAAAGGGCGCGGGCAGGGGACAGGCGCACCCTTTGGGGTGGATGAGGTCCCCAAGGATCTACTCCCCCGGACATCAAGGGATGTCTTTGAGCTTGCCTTACGAGACATCGTGCAGCACATCCGTCGCCAGAAGGCCTATGTCGTCCTCCTCACCATGACGCCTGTCTCGCGATGGTTCCTGGGACAGATGGAGGGCGGGGGGCAGATCTCCGAGTTGATGAAGCAATACAATGCCATCATCCGGCAGGAAGCTCAGCGTACCGGTTCGCTACTGATTGATGTTCACGCTCGCATGTCCTGTCGTTCGGATGTAGAGTCTCTCATAGGCTGGGATGGAGTGCATCTCAACGCCAAAGGGCAAGAAGCGCTTGCTCAGATAATCCACGACGCACTGGACAAATCTGCTATTCTGAGCACGCCCCGAGTGCAACCGGGAGGGAGCGAAGCGACGAAGCCCCCTTCCATCGTGGACCGGTTCTAATCCCCTAGAAGCTTGGCTGGAAAGTGATACTTGGCGCACTAGCCATACCGCATGTTGTAGTCAACCGAATGCAACCCAAAATATATGGTACCCCGTGCCCGCCGTCGTAGGGTTTTCGGCTAGACTTCTAGGGGCTCTCTGCATCCAACGCCTGAGGTGCACGCGAACAGGGGTGGGGATCCGGAGAACAGGTCGTTTAATGCCCTCGCCTCCTACTTTATCTGAAATACCCGCTCTGCTGTTCCTCCCAGACAGGCCGCCAGATCTTTAGCGTTTAGGTGGATGGCTCGATACTTGGCCAGTTCTACCGGCACGTTCTCCGGCAGATCGGATCC
>JAKLPW010000344.1 GCA_022013675.1 Anaerolineae bacterium
CTCAGGGCAAGACGTTGACAGAGGCTCTGCAAATCACGCCAGAGATGGTGGCGCAGGCACTGGGTGGCATCCCGGAGCGGAAAGCGGATTCCACCGTTGGCCCCGAGGCCTTGCGCCAGGCCATTGCCGATTACTGGGCAAAGAGACTTTAGTCACTGACAGGCGACTACTTCCATAGTATAGTGGGGGCAGTCGCTTAGTAGCGTCAGGAGATAGGTGATGGATGCCACGCTAGTATTGCCACAGGTTGACGAGTCCCGGTGCACCCTATGCGGGCTGTGCGTGGAAGCCTGTGCCTGCCACGCCATAGAACTGGGGGAACGGGGACCGATCTTCACTCAGCCGGAGGCTTGCCTCCAGCACCAGACTTGTGCAGCGAATTCGGACTGCTGTTGCTTGTGCGAGGAAGTATGCCCTACGGGCGCGATCACGGTTGCATTTGATATTGTCATGGATGCGGGAAGGGAATGAAAAGAAATGTCTCAGGCTGTCATTTATCTGGATAACAGTGCCGCGACGCGACTGGACGAGCGGGTGTTGGAGGCTATGAGGCCCTACTTGTTCGATACCTACGCCGTCGCCACGTCTCAGTTCGGCTACACGCCGGGTATCGAGGCCCGGGATGCGCTGGATGCTGCCAGGGCAACGATCGCAGGGAAGTTGGGAGCAACACCTGAGGAGCTCGTTTTCACATCCGGCAGCACAGAATCGAGCAACATGGCGCTCAAGGGAGTTGCACTCGCGCTGGCAGAGAAGAAGGGAAGACATATCATCACGACCCGGATCGAGGATTTCCCTGTACTATATAGCGCACGGGCCTTGGAGAAGCAGGGCTTCCGGGTGACTTATCTTGAGGTGGATGAGCATGGTCGCATAGACCAGAGCCAGCTACGTAGTGCCATCACTTCGGAGACTATCCTGGTATCCATCCAGGCGGCCAATCAAGAGATAGGGACGCTGCAAGACTTGGTCGCCATTGGCCAGATCTGCCGTGACAGCGGTGTTTTGTTCCATACCGACGCCACCCACAGTTTCCCCCGTGTGCCACTGGATGTGCGGGAGGTGCCAGTTGATCTGGTGACAGTAACGGCGCACCTGATTCACGGTCCCAAGGGAGTGGGCGGACTGTATGTGCGGAAGGGCACCCCGTTGACCAAATGGATGGATGGCGGTTTCCAGGAGGCGAATCGGCGAGCCGGTACGGAGAACATCTCTGGTGCCGTCGGGTATGCCAAAGCGGTGGAACTGGTGACGCAGGAAGAGACAGAGCGACTCAGGGAGATGCGCGACCGGCTGATCAAACGGCTGTTGCAGATTCCTCACTCGCGCCTTAATGGCCATCCCACACTGCGGCTGCCCCACAATGCCAACGTGTCGTTCCGCTTCGTCGAGGGTGAATCCATACTGCTGCATCTGGATATGCTCGGTTTTGCCGTCAGTACCGGTTCGGCCTGCTTCAGTCGCTCGCTGGAAGCCAGTCACGTCATGATGGGCATAGGTGGTAATCACGAGCGAGCACACGGTTCGGTTCGCCTCACCTTTGGGCGCTTCAACGAGGCCGGGGACGTGGATGCCGTAGCTGATGCTATCGCGGAAGTTATCGAGAGGCTGCGGGCCATCAGCCCGTTAGGAAAGGAGTAAGTAAGATGCCAATAGCGTATAGCGAGATCGTGATGGAACATTTCAAGCACCCGCGTAACGTAGGAGAGATCGAGGATCACGATGGCAAGGCCATTGAGGGGAGCCCGGCCTGCGGCGACATGGTAGCAGTTTATCTGAAAGTGGATCCGGAAAGCCACCGCATAGATGATATCAAGTTCGAGTCTTACGGCTGTGCGTCCAACATCGCGACTGGCTCCATCATTACTGAGATGGCCAAGGGAAAGACCCTCGAAGAAGCGAAGGGGATCTCCTGGAAGATGGCCTCGGAGGCGCTGGGTGGTCTTCCGCCCATCAAGACACACTGTTCCGTGTTGGCCGTTGATGGCCTGCGGGCGGCCATACAGAACTACGAGGAGCGTCAAGGCCTTATCGAGGAGCAGGTCCCAACAACGATAGAGGTGGTGCGCAAGCGTTTGAAGCGCGTGATGAACCCATTGACCGGACTGGACGTGATACGCACCAAGCTGGTTAGTGAGGAAGACATACAAGTGCAGGATGGGATCGTCAGAGTAGTGGTGGATTTGCCTTCTCATCACCAGTTTGCCTCTAACATCCGTGAGGAAATCGTGGAGAAGATAGAGCCTTTGTGGGATATTGACAAGGTGGAAGTAGATTTCACGGAGTGAACAGACCTCACTGGCAATAATGACCGTATTATGAAGGAGACAGAACATGGCCGAGATCAAGGTTGACTGCCGAGGGGAGACGTGCCCCGTGCCGTTGGTAGAGGTGCGCAAGGCTGTGCGGCGGGCATCGCCCGGGGACGTGATCGAGGTACTCGGCACGCACCCTGCGTCGAAGAAGGAGATCCCCGTGGCGGTGGAAGCGTTGAAGCTGAAGATGCTCGGTGTAGAGGGGCCTGATGAGGACTGGGCTATTCGCATCCAGGTGTAGGGAGAAGGTCTGTGGAAGCGCATAGGATGCCTTACAAGACGCCTTACATATTGTTTGTTTGTGTGCATAACTCAGGCCGGAGCCAGATGGCCAGGGCTTTTTTTGATCGCATTGCGAAAGGCAAGATGGTGAGCCTATCAGCAGGCACTATGCCCGATGAGCGTGTCAACCCAGACGTGGTCTAGGTGATGTATGAGGTCGGGATTGATATCAGCGCTGAGAAGCCGAAGCTGATGACTCAGGATATGGTGGACGGCGCCCTTCGGGTAGTCACTATGGGGTGTGGTGTAGATGGAATATGCCCGGCTGTCTTTGTGCAGACGCTGGAGTGGAGTCTTGACGATCCCAAAGGGCGGATCATAGATGAGGTCCGTCGTATGCGAGATGAAGTGCAGACCAGGGTAGATTCCCTGTGGAAAGAGGTTGAAGATGGCTGTTGAGAAATCGATAGAGGTTGAGGCCGAAGATGCCTCGATTGATATGAAAGAGAAACACGGGAGTATAGCGCTGCCCATTGAAGGGATGACCTGCGCCAGTTGTGTGGCGCATGTAGAGGGAGCCTTGAGCAGCCTGGAAGGAGTGACCCAGGTCAACATCAATCTGGCGACTGAGAAGGCAATCGTCGAGTTAGATTCTGGCATGGTCTCTCTGGGTGATCTGGTGGGTGCCGTACGAGACGTGGGCTACGATGTCGCCACCAAAACGGAGAGCTTGCCCATCGCAGGGATGACTTGCGCCAGTTGCGTGGCTCACGTTGAGAAAGCGCTGGTGGAGACGCCCGGTGTGTTGAGCGTTAGCGTCAACCTGGCTACCGAGAAGGCTACCGTGGTGTACGTTCCCACCGTAACAGGGCTCTCTGATTTTCGCCGCGCTGTGGCCGATGTGGGCTATGAAGTGCTGCCCACGGTCGAAGAACAGGCGGAAGACGAACTCTCGCGCGAAGTGCGCAAGATGCAAGTTGCCCGGCGCCGGATGCTGTTGGCCTGGCTTTTCACCGGTCCTATCACCTTGTGGATGTTGCCGGAGATGCTGGCAGGCGTAGCTTGGCCTAGTCCCACTGTTTTCAAGTTGGGAATGTTATTGCTGGCCGCGCCGGTGCTTTTCTGGGTCGGGCGCCATGTATACGTCTCAGCTTACAAGTCGTCTATCCATGGCTTACCCAACATGGATGCGCTTATCGCACTGGGCACGGGAGCGTCTTTCCTTAGTGGTGTGGCCACCTTCTTTGTGCCGATACCTTCCTATGCAGGCGTTTCGGCCATGATTATGGCTTTCCACCTAACCGGACGCTACGTGGAGGCGAGTGCCAAGGGACGCGCCTCTCAGGCGATTCGGAAGCTCTTGGAAATGGGGGCGAAGACCGCCCGCATCCTGGTGGATGGAGACGAGCGAGAGGTTCATATCGACCAGGTTGAACCAGGAGATGTGATGGTTATCCGCCCGGGCGAGAAGATACCCACCGACGGGGTGGTTGTCGAGGGAGAGAGCGCGGTGGATGAATCCATGGCCACCGGGGAATCCATGCCGGTCACGCGAAGGCCGGGTGACGAAGTGATTGGGGCGACGGTCAATCAGGATGGGCTGCTCAAAGTGCGGGCCACACGCGTGGGGAAGGACACATTTCTGGCTCAGGTGGTACGCCTGGTCGAGGAGGCTCAGGGCACCAAAGTGCCCATACAGGCCTTCGCTGACAGGGTGACCTCGGTCTTCGTGCCCATCGTAGTTGTTATAGCGGCGCTTACTTTCCTGGCTTGGTTTCTCTTTCCCAACGCGCTGCGACCTATCGCTGTATGGGCCAGTGCTTTCCTGCCCTGGGTCAATCCAGACCTGGGGCGTTTCACGCTGGCCATGATCACCACTATCTCCGTGTTGGTCATTGCCTGTCCTTGTGCCCTGGGACTCGCTACACCCACGGCGTTGATGGTCGGTAGTGGCATCGGAGCCGAGAATGGTATCCTGATTCGCTCTGGAGCAGCCATTCAGGCCATGCGAGACGTGCGAGTGGTAGTGTTTGACAAGACTGGGACGCTCACCAGAGGAGAACCCGGAGTGACGGATCGGATCATTGATCCACGCTCAAAAATCTCGGACGATGAGCTGCTCCGCTGGGCGGCGTCAGTGGAGGTGGGTAGCGAACATCCCCTGGGCCGAGCCATCGTTCGCGGCGCGGAAGATCTGGTACTGACCTTGGGTCAGTTGAGTGACTTTGGGGCAGTGCGAGGCAAGGGTGTGCGCGGTGTTGTGGACGGCAAAGTCGTGTTGGTGGGCAGTCGTACGCTGTTGGATGAGCAGGGAATATTGGCTTCGGCGTTGGAAGACGACATGCGTCGCCTGGAAAATGAGGGCAAGACGACGATGTTGGTCGCGGTCGGGGGGGAGCTGATGGGCGTGGTGGCTGTGGCTGATACGCTCAAGGATGACTCTGTGGTTGCTGTTCGCGAACTGAAATCGCTGGGGCTGCGTACTATCATGCTCACGGGCGACAATCAACGTACAGCCCAGGCCATCGCCGGACAAGTCGGAATAGACGAGGTGTTGGCCGAGGTGTTGCCTGGAGAGAAGCTCGACGAGATCAAGCGTTTGCAGGAGGAACTTGATACTGGATCGGGGCGAGCCGAAGGATTGCATTCTGAGCTGGGCGAGCAAGCCAGAAGACGAGGAGGCTTGGTAGCCATGGTCGGCGATGGTATAAACGACGCTCCTGCGCTCACGCAGGCCGATGTCGGCATTGCCATTGGGACCGGGACGGACATCGCCATTGAGGCCGCTGACATCACTCTAGTGCGCGGGGACCTTTCCGGGGTGGTCAGTGCGGTGAAGCTCTCGCAGGAGCGTCGTTTATACCATCGCCGACCATGGCTACCAAGCCTCCTCGTCTTCTGGCTTGCTCGCCCAGC
>JAKLPW010000345.1 GCA_022013675.1 Anaerolineae bacterium
GGCCTATGGTACGGCCAACTCGGATCGAATCTACCCGGTTCTGAGTCGCATTCGGTGGATTGCTATCATGTTGAAGACCTCGGAGGTCTGGGCGGCCACCCTTTTCAACACCCTTGGTGCTCAGTTCTCAGGTGCCCCGCACTTCTTGGTTCCCTAGATCGCCGGGCACCTGAAGTCATGTAACGAAGAAAGGAGTAATTAAGCCTTGAAAGATTTGACGGATCGGGCGCTGAATATGGCGCAACTCCTGGGGGCGAGCTATGCTGATATTCGCATTGTGCGCCGTCATACTCAGGTGGTCACGGTGAGGGACGGGCGGGTCGAGGCCCTGTCTCTAGACGAGGATCAGGGATTCGGCGTGCGGGTTATCGTCGATGGGGCCTGGGGTTTTGCAGCCGGCTCGCTCATTGAACTCGCTGAGGTTGATCGCGTAGCGACGCAGGCGATGAAGATCGCCCGGGCTAGTTCCATGGTCAAAGTGGGGGGTGTGAGTATTGGGCCCCCGGAGGTACACGTTGGTACGTACCGCACGCCTGTTGAGATAGATCCATTCGGGGTCTCATTGGAGGACAAGATTTCCTTGCTGTTGGCGGCCGACGAGGCCATGCGTAAGGTGAAAGGTCTGGCTGTGGCCGAAGGAAGCCTGGAGTTCATCCGTGAGCACAAGATATTCGCCAGCACTGAAGGAAGCTATATCGAGCAGGAGATTATTGAAAGTGGCGCTGGGCTCGAAGCTACGGCCGTTGGCGAGGGGGAGGTACAGAAACGCTCGTACCCCAATTCCTTCGGACGGCATCAGGGAACGGCGGGCTATGAGTTCGTACAGGCCCTCGATCTGGCAGAAAACGCGCCGCGCATCGCAGAGGAAGCGATTGCTCTCCTCACCGCTCCTGTATGCCCCAGTGGCGTAACAACGGTGATCCTGGGAGCGACCCAACTGGCGCTTCAGGTGCATGAGTCCTGCGGGCACCCCATAGAGCTAGACCGCGTTTTCGGGACAGAGGCTTCCTATGCGGGCACCAGCTTCCTGACTGTGGAGAAGCTGGGCACTTTCCGCTATGGCTCGCCGATAGTCAACATCACCGCTGATGCGACCATCCTCGGTGGGCTGGGAACCTTCGGCTATGATGATGAGGGCATTCCCGCCCAGCGGACTCCCATCGTGCGCGAAGGGATGTTCGTCGGCTACTTGACCTCTCGCGAGACCGCCGCCAGATTGGGCCAGAGGAGCAACGGGACCATGCGGGCCGATGGATGGAACCGCATTCCATTGATCCGCATGACCAACATCAATCTGGAGCCTGGAAATTGGGACTTTGAGGATCTGGTGGCGGACACCGACGATGGGATCTATATGGAGCTGAATAAGAGCTGGAGCATTGATGACAAGCGGCTGAACTTTCAGTTTGGCACTGAAATCGCCTACGAGATCAAGAGAGGCAAACTAGGCTGCATGTTCAAGAACACCACCTACACCGGGATTACCCCCCAGTTCTGGGCTGGCTGTGATGCCATATGCAATGAGAAGCACTGGAATGTCTGGGGCACGCCAAACTGCGGCAAAGGACAGCCTTCTCAGGTGTCTCATGTGGGCCATGGAACGGCACCGGCGCGTTTCCGCAACGTGCAGGTGGGGGTGATGAGATAGGAGATGCCTATGTTGGGACAAGAGAAGATTCGCAAGATCAGCGACCGGATACTCTCACTCTCCACCTCCGACCAGACGGAGGTAATCTGCTTTAGCGGACAGAGCGAGTTGACCCGCTTTGCCAATTCTTATATCCATCAGAATGTGGCGGAAACGAACGTGTCAGTACACGTGAGGGTCGTGTTGGGGAAGAGAATTGGAGTTGCGGCAACCAACGATGTATCTCCAGACTCTCTGCGGAGAGTTGTGGAGACGGCTCTGGAGATGGCAGAGTTTCAGCCAGAGAATCCGGACTTCATCTCCTTGCCGGAGCCCGAGCCTATCGCCTCGGTGGATGCTTATGAAGAGGCCACGGCATCCTGCTCGCCGGAGGAGCGTGCCAGGGCGGTGGGTATCATCTGCCGTCAGGCTGTGGAGAAGGGGTTAGTAGCCTCTGGGGCCTTCAGTACGGATGTTGGCGAAGTAGTGGTGGCAAACTCGCTGGGAGTGTTTGCCTATCATCTTTCCACTACGGCGGATCTAAGTACGGTTATCATGTCCGATGACAGCGCGGGCTATGCCGACCGGGTTGCGATAGACGTGAGGGAGATAGAGGCCGAGGCGGCGGGTAGAGAGGCTATTGATAAGGCTCTGCGGAGTCGCTCGCCCACGTCGCTGGAGCCGGGTCAGTACACGGTGATCTTGGAAGAGTACGCGGTCTCTGAGATGATAGACTACCTGAGTTACATCGGATTCGGTGCCCGCGCGGTTCAAGAGGGGCGTAGTTTCATGGCCGGCACCTTTGGGAAGTCGTTGGTGGGGAGCAACGTTTCTATCTGGGACGATGGGCTGGATGGCCGAGGCCTGCCTATGCCGTTTGACTTCGAGGGAGTGCCCAAGCAGAGGGTGGATTTCTTCGCTAAGGGCGTGGCTACAGGGGTGGTGTATGACTCATATACTGCCGGCCTTGAAGGCAAGTGTTCCACCGGCCATGGCCTGCCGGCTCCCAATACCTTTGGCCCTTTTCCCATGAACATGTTCATGGCTCCGGGAGAGGCTACGAAGGAGGAAATGCTGGCATCGACGGAGCGAGGGCTGTGGATCACTCGCTTCCACTACGTCAATGTTCTGCACCCCTTGCGGGCAGTGCTGACAGGGATGACTCGCGATGGGACTTTCCTCATTGAGAACGGCGAGCTTGCCCGGCCGGTGAAGAACTTGCGCTTCACACAGAGTGTCCTGGAGGCCCTTTCCCGCGTGGAAATGATTGGCCGGGAAGTGAAACTCGAGAAAGCGTGGGTTGGTGGCAATTTGGTGCCGGCTCTGAAGATCAGTGCTTTCGAGTTTACCGGGGCAACGGAGTTCTAGTGTGGCTTGGTGGGAATAGACCGCCTGTCACGTGGTTCGAGGGGATTACCGAATTCCCGTCCAGGGGATGGGTTTGCCTGTGGGGCGGGATCTGGCGATCCCTTTGGAGCAGAACAATGATGCCATGGCTAGGCGCTCTAAATCGATGCATCGATTTGGAGCGCCTAGCGTTTGTTCGACCTCCGTTAGACTGGCCTGTTTGCCTTCCTTACTCCCTACTCCTTACTCCTTCTGCTTCTTGACCTCCTCGTCTCGAAGGATGCGGCGCAGGATCTTGCCCACCATCGTCTTGGGAAGCTCGCTGCGGAACTCAACCGCGCGGGGGATCTTGTACTTGGCTAGCCGCTCCTTGCAGAAGGCGATGATCTCCTCCTCGGTGGCCGTCTCCCCTTCCTTCAAGATAATGTAGACCTTGACTGTCTCTCCCCGGTAGGGATCAGGTATGCCCACGCAGACCGCTTCCTGAACCTTGGGGTGCTCGTAGAGGACTTCTTCCACATCTCGAGGATAGATATTGTAGCCTCCGGCGATGATCATATCCTTCTTGCGGTCCACTATCTTGAAATAGCCCTCTTCATCGATGATAGCGATGTCGCCGGTATAGAGCCAGCCGTTGCGCAATGTCTGAGCCGTCTCATCGGGCTTATTCCAGTAGCCCTTCATCACCTGGGGGCCCTGGACGATCAGCTCGCCGGATTCCCCGATGGCCATCTCTTTTTCGCCGGTCTCCAAGTCCACAATCTTGGAAAGGGTGTTGGGCCAGGGCACTCCGATGGTGCCGATCTTGTTCTGTCCGAAGATGGGGTTCGCATGTGTGACAGGAGAAGCCTCGCTCAGCCCGTAGCCCTCTACCAGGCGTCCTCCGGTAAGTTTCTGGAAAGCAGTCTGCACTTCCACCGGCAGGCCCGCAGCACCGCTGATACAGGCCTTGACGGAACGCATGTTGTACTTTGCGATCTCGGGGTAATTGTTGATCGCCACATACATTGTGGGAACGCCTGGAAAGAGGGTAGGTTGATGTTTGTTGATGTTCTTCAGGACATCCTGGAGATCACGTGGATTGGGAATGAGAAGTACGGACGCGCCGGCTACCACTGCATGGTTCATGCAGGTGGTCATGCCGTAGCTGTGGTTCAGGGGCACCGCTGCCATGACGATTTCTTTCCCGGGATCGGCGTTGATCCAGTACCGGCATTGCACCGCGTTTACCAAGATGTTCTTGTGGCTTAGCTCTGCGCCCTTGGGCACACCTGTGGTGCCGCCGGTATAGAGCAGACAGGCAGTATCCTCCAGGTCTACCGCAGTGGGCTCAGGCTTGGCGGGCGCGCTCTCCAGGAAATCCTGGAACCAGTAGGTGCTAGGGACGCCGGCAATATCGACGTAGTGTCCCCCTTTCTTCTCCTTGAGAAGTGTGAAGAGGATTTTAAGGAAGCCAGGGAAATACTCCTTGACGTTGGTGACGATGACATTCTTTAGAGGTGTGTCAGGTCGGATCTGCTCAACGATGGAGTAGAACGAACTCATCACTACGATGGTCTCTGCCCCAGAATCGTTGATCTGGTGCTTGAGTTCCCGAGCAACGTAGAGCGGGTTGCAGGGTACCACGATAGCACCGGCCTTGAGCGCTCCGTAGTACGAGATGATGTACTGGGGGATATTGGGCATGAACAGCGCTACCCGATCGCCCTTCTTGACGCCCAACTTCTGAAGCCCAGCGGCAAAGCGATCGACCGCAGCCATGAGTTCTGTGTACGTTACCTTGTTGTTGTAGTAGATCATAGCGGTGTGACTGGAGTACTTGTGGGCGGTTTCCTCGAGGATTTGCGGGAGGGGTTGGTCCGGGTAGTCGATATCGGGTGGTACGTGTTCCTCATAAAACTTGAGCCAAGGTCTTTCCATCTTTGCCTCCTTATAGAAAGTAGTGACGCGCTCGGTAGGAATCACGTCTAGGGGGATAAGAACAGATTCGAACTCTTATGCAAAGTATATCGTACTTTTCCAGTAAAGTCAAGTGTTTTTTGCTCAAATTCAACCTTCATTGGGACAGGCTTGGAGTTCTTTTTGCTCGAACGATCTCGAGGCCTAGCCCTGGCAGCATGGCCAATAGTCTCTGCCTGGATGGGAGCTACCTCTAGGGTACCTCCGCGATCGAGAGCACCTGCCATTGTCCCCCATGCTCCAACATCTCTGCAACCAGGTGGTGGGCAGGATCCCCGGCGAAGAACACTATCGTTTGCCCCTCGACGCTGTCAACTAGAAGGTGTATGCTTACATCTGCAAGTCCGTGTTCCAGCGCCTGCTCGATGACAACATCGTTGGCCGCCAACAAGCGAGCATTGTCTTGATCTCCGACGCGAAGGCGGCGAATGAACTCGTACAGCGATGCGTATGGAGAAGGTTCCGTCATTTCCCAAAGGCGCTCCGCGCGAGGGGCATCAGGGGGCAAGCTACTTCGGCGGACGTACTCGTTGCCGAGGCGTTCCCACGTGCCCACCAGGGTACGGTGGGGGCACGCGTGGCACTCCGAGAATACTTCGTCCTTTCCTGCATCCAGGGCGAAGGAGGAACCTACCAAGCGCAATTGGGATAACCCCTCGCCCACAAAGGAGATAGATCCGTCCGTGCAGAACCATTCCCGTTGGCCTGATGGTGACCAGAGCGACTCCCAGCCTCCTGCTGGCTGGCGTCGAAGCAGCATGAACGCCGGGTTGATGGAACTGGCCCCCACATGAGCGAAGATGATCCCAAGCTCGTCGTTTATCAGCCGGGCGTCCTCGATAAGGTCTCCGACGGAAACTCTCTGCCATCCCCCGGGCCAGAAGAGATAGATGTGATTGGGTGGCAACTTGAGCACAGCCAGATCGCTGGCTGGCCGTTTCAGGCTTATGCCTTGCACTGCTACCGAGAACTCCCATCCTGCTTGCGTGAGAATGGAGCTTAGGTAGGCGGTAGCCTGCCCATCATCCATGGAGATGATCTCTGGCAGAGACAGAAAGGCCGTTGCCCCTTCTGGCAGCAGCGATGGATCGGAGAGCGCCTGTCTGAACAGTTCCTCTATGTCGGTGAGAGCCGGCTGGGGCCTGGGGGTCTCAACGCCAGTTGGCTGCAATCGTGGTGCCGCGGACACCCATCCCACCAGGCGAACTTGTGGTCCCAAGGTCATGAGGTGCCGGTCCGTTCCGTCAGGACGGAGAGCATAGTAATAACTCCCTCCCTCCGGATCCGCGTGGAAACAGACGATCCATTCTCTATCAGGAGTCCACCCCACGGGGCCCGAACCCAACTGGTCTTCGTCTGCGATTTGCCGGGCTGTCAAGGTCGTGGTATCCAGAACCCAGATACCAAGTCCTCGCGTCACGTTGTCCCAATACGATCTGCCGTCCCGCAGTAGAAAGGCTACCTTGGTGCTATCTGGTGCCCAGACGTGACCCGTGCCGTGGGTGTTCGGAGCATGAGTGAACAGTGCCGGGGCGCTGGTTGAGACATCACTGAGATCATAGATATGAATCTGGCTGTTATCCGTCTGGTCGTCAAAGGCTGTGGTCAGGAGGCGATAGCCATCTGGGGAAGCTATTCCGGCCCCATCTCCCTCAACTTCCAGGGTAGCTTTCTTGGAACCAGTGAGCGCGTCGTATTGCCAGACTTCTGTGAAGGAAGGATCACCTCCTTGGGGAACCAGGAAAAACTCCTCCATAGGGCCATCGAAGCTGAGCAGGGCGGATCCTGGGCGATCATGTAAAGTGAGCAAGGGCTTGAACTGGCCATCGGAGATATTCACTCGCCCGATATCCGTCGAACGGCCAAAGGTGGGAGCCTGGGAATCCTCTCGACTGAGGGCATAGATGAGCGCTCTGCCGTCGGAGGCCCACAGGAAATGAAAGCTGCTGGTGGGGTCGGCAGACAGAACACTTTCCTTTTGCACGTTTCCCTGATCCAAGTCCAAGATGCAAAGAGCGGATAGATCATCATAGGCCAACTGCTGCTGCCACAAAGTTACCATAGACGCCAGGCCGATTTCTGCAACAGGACGAGCGTCATTTCCCCAATAGTCCGCCCGATAGATGGTGCCATCCTGTAGATACACCAGGCCCCAATCTCTCGCTATAGCGGGAGGAGGTTCTGCTGCGGGGGTGTCCGTTGGGGCTGGCGACGAGATGGCTGTGGGCTGAGATTGAGGCGTGACCGTGGCTGTGTGTGGTGCTAGGGGGATGGGCGTATGTGGCTCTGGAGGAACAGATGTGGCGAGAGACAGAGGCGTTGGGTGGTCCTCCGAGATGCCCTGCGGAGGTTCGGGTGTGCTCGTGACCGGTTCTACGAAGACGGTACATCCAATCAGCAGCAGAGTCATTGATAGAAGTAATGGGCCCAATTGACTGACGGAGTGTTTCAGATGATGACGGGCACGCGGAGGAAGGCACGATGGCAGAGTCATTTTGAGTCTCCTGTGAGAGTTAGCTTATGGCTGGACTACTACCCGGACGTCACAGGGAGGCGGGAAATTGCCTGTCACTTCTACGACGGTGAGTCGAAGAACATAGACCCCTTCGGGAAAAGAGCTAGTATCCCAGGTGCCCAGTAGGCCATCCTCCACAGGTTGCTTGTGTATGTCACCGATGCTGGACCACTGATCTGGTTTTTCGCCTGCGCCATACTCGATCTTGTAGAACTGGAACCCAGGAGTGTTGGCCGAGCCTTGTATCTCCACCACTCCCTTGATAGACATGCCGACGAAGGGATATGTAATGCGCGCATTGGCATTCGGGCAAGCTGGCAAGGGAACTACTGTTGGTGTAGGAGGAGTAGGAGGAGTGGATGTACGGTGTCTCAGCGTAGGCAGCGCTCGTGTGGTCGGAGTAGGGGTGACCCGTGTAGGTGTGGGAGTAGGCGGCTCCGTCGTGGGAAAGAAGGCAAAGGGAGTCGGGTCCGTTGCTTCGGCCATCTTCTCAATATCGAGAGAAGGGATAACGTAGAGGCGCAGGGCAGCGATGGCCACCATGATAGCCAGCACTCCTCCTATGGACCACAGGGCCCGGGCTTGGCGTTGACCACCGATCTCGCGCTCCAGAGAGAAAATTGTGCCTGCTCTCTCTCGGCTAGATAGAAGAAATACGCGCAGGTACGCAAGGATAACTAACACACAGATCGCATAGAGCCAAAGAAAGTATTGGTTGATTAGGTCAACAGCCAGGCTTATGAACTGAATCATCTTAGCTCAATCGGCGAAGGATCCCTCGGATGAGGGCTACGAATCGAGGAACGGTCATCTTGCCAGCTTCCAGTACTTCCTCATGAGTGGTCTGGACACCCTGCTGCGGTTCAGCGATGGCGACGTTGCTGATCAACGACAGACCAAGGACCCGCATGCCACCGTGCCGGGCGACTGTCACCTCGTGTACCGTGGACATGCCCACGGCATCTGCTCCCATCAGGCGTAGAAAGCGAATGTCGGCCGGTGTTTCAAAAGAAGGACCGGCCAGCATCACATACACGCCTTGCCGCAGGGTCAAGCCGATTTCCTCGGCTACCTCCCTGGCCAATTGCTGCAACTCAAGATCGTAGGCCTGCGACATGTCGGGAAAACGAGGCCCTAAGGTTACATCGTTTGGGCCTCGGAGAGGATTCTGGCCGGCCATGCCCAGCAAGTTGAGGTGATCCACGAGCAGCATGATATCGCCGGCGTGGAAGTCAGGATTCAGTCCCCCTGCCGCGTTGGTTACGAAAAGGGTACCGATATCAAGTAGCTGCATCACTCGAATCGGGAGCGTCACGTGGGAAATTGAGTTCCCCTCGTAGAAGTGAGCTCGCCCTCGCATGATCAGAACGTCATGGTCTTCCCAACGGCCAATGACTAATTCTCCGGTATGTCCTTCGACGGTGGAAAGGGGGAAGTGCGGAATCTCGGTATAGGGAATCACGTCTGGGTTGCTTACCTCTGACGCCAGTTCACTCAACCCGGACCCCAGGATCATCCCAACAGTGGGGCGATAGGCTGTGTGCTCCCGAATGAAATCGGCAGCGGAGGCGAAATCCTTACGAGTATAAAAATCCATAATGCCCTCGCTATGTTATGCTTTGGGATGCGCGTCGTCGTAGATCTCCCGCAATTGCTCAGGAGTAACCTGCTTGTAAATCTGGGTGGTGGAGATACTGGCATGACCCAACAGCGCTTGGACATCCTGTAGGTCTGCCCCGCCGCTCAACATATGCGTGGCAAAGGAATGTCGCAGGGTATGTGGGGTCACTGGGACGGCAATGCCTGTTTCCTCGACGTAGCGTTTGATGATGAGCCAGAGGCCCTGGCGAGTAAGCCTGCCTCCGCGATGGTTCAAGAAGAGGGCCTTCTCAGTGGAATCCCGCAGCAACTGGATGCGGCCTTCTGTCACGTACTTCTCGATGGCTCTCGCTGCTTGAGGATAGATGGGGATTATCCGTTCCTTGTTAGCCTTACCCACGCAGCGCACGTTGGCTGAGGCGAGGTTGACGTCTCCCACATTGAGAGCGACCAATTCGCTTACTCGCATGCCGGAAGCATAGAGAATCTCAAGGATAGCGCTGTCTCGGAGGGATCGAGGACCCGGGTGTCGAGCAGGAGCACTCAAGAGTGTATCCACGTCTTCCTGCGAAATGGCTTTCGGCAGATACTTGCGCACCTTGGGCGAATCGAGGGTGGCCGTGGGATTCTCCTCGATTACCCCTTCACCCGTCAGGTAGTGGAAGAAAGACTTGATCGCCGCGATCTTCCTCGCCACCGTTGCTGTCGCATACTCTCGATCTGTCTTGAGATAAAGAACGTAGCTGAGAAGTATGCGCTTGGTTATGTCTTCCCAAGATTTGAGGGCTGGTTCCACTGATTCCCCTAGCCAGCGAAGGAACTGCGCCAAGTCGTTCCTATAAGCTACGATGGTGTTGTTCGAGTAGCCTTTCTCTACTTTTAGGCAAGAGAGAAAGCCCTTCATGTTTTGTTCCATAGTTGTCATCCTCCTAAGGCTCCACTGTACCATTGTTTATTGTACCACCACTTTGCATAAGCTGCAAATCACACCGGAGCCGGGGAAACGAAGCATATGCCTAAAGCTAGTTGCCTGCCCTATGTATACTCAAGTTAGGTCCAGGCACCTACGACCCACCAACTCCAGTCGCGGACTGGCTTGGAGCAGAATTCATCCTACTGGATCGATTTGCTTCGAAATCCCCGGTCCGGCACTGCAAGAATGAGTCCTCTAATTGGACTTGGCCCATCGACTTACGCTCAGGATGTCCCCTTCGGCTGTATCCGTTTGTGTTTCGGAGAACCCCCGCTTCGGCAGTCAGTGCCGGCGGGACAGTATCCAATCGGCGGCGGCAGAGATGTCATCAACTACCATTGTCTGGTTGTCCTGAGAGTTCTTCACCAATGGAAGTGATTCTCTGCCTCTCCCCGTCAGCACCAAGATGGGATGACATCCGACCGCGCGGGCGGCAGCCAGATCAGTGGCTGCGTCTCCCACGAGATAGCATTGATGCAGATCCAACGAGAAGTGTTGCGCTGCGAGCAGTAGCAGGCCTGGTTTTGGCTTCCGACAGTCGCATCTCTCATCTGGTCGGTGAGGGCAATAGAAGAAACCGTCTATGCGTCCCCCGTGACGCTCTATCGCTTTTCTCATGTGGCTATGGATATCATCCACCGTACTAGATGTCACGAGACCTCGATTGATGGCCGACTGGTTGCTGATCACGATAATGAGATATGAGGTATTTGCTAACCTTCGAAGTGATTCGAAGGCACCGGGCAGGAATTCTATCTCTTTCCAACTCTTCACGTAGTCGGGGCGATTCTCGTATCATCTCAATATTTCGGGGCATTAGATTCGGTAGATTTGAATTTGGGTTCGTAGTAGGCACTTTAGTGCGTTTTCACGGCGCTAAAGCGCCTACTACGAACAGAAGCCCCATTTTATTGAGAAGATACTAGCTACTGATGCTTCAGTTCTGCCAACTCTAGACTCGCCGCCTGGTAATTAGGGTTCAGGGCGAGTGCTTTCTCGTAGGACTCGATGGCCTCTTCCTTGCGCTTGGTCTTACGGTAGGCTTTTGCCAGGCTGTAATGATAACGGGCTTCATCGGGAGCGAGGGTAGCAGCCTTTTCATAGGCTACGGTGGCCTCATCCCATTTACCCCATCTACGGTAGGTCTCCCCTAGCCACCAGTACAGGTCATGTCGCCCGGGGGCGAGGGACAGCGCTTCTTTGAACGATCCCTCCGCCTCAGCGTACGCGCCTCGTTGAAAGTGGAGCACGCCAGCCGCATGGTGTGTATCCACCGAACTCGGCGACAGTAGGTGGGCAACGTCCAAGGAGATGTTGGCACCAGTTGTATCTCCGGAGCGCACATAGACCGTAGCTTCGTCCAGTAGCATCTTTGCTGGCACGCCGGCCGCGCCGTACTCTCTAGCGGCTTCGGTAGGGGACCCCGCCGCGCGGTAGGCTTCGGCCAGGAAGAGATGGGCGAAGACGTCATCGGGACGCTGGCTGGCGGCCCGTTCCAGGTAGGCGATGGCGTTCTCCCCTTCGGTGAGTCTGGTCACCTCGGCCCAGAAGTCCATCCTCGCATCGTTTATCGCATAACCTGGCGTACCCTCGAGACGCATGATGGCTTCTTCGGGGTGGCGAGATCGGAAGAGCAAGTCGCCCCACGAGCGATAGCCTAGTCCAGCACCCCGCCCGGCAGCCAGGGCCCGGCGGTAGTTATCCAGAGCGCTGATGGCCCATTCGGCTCCATTATCACCAGCGTTACTTGCCAGCCAGCCATGGTCCCGGCAAATGTTGCCTATGTTGTTGTGAAAGAGAGGAATCACGGGCAGCAGGTAAGCTGCGGCCACGACAGCCAATGTTACGCCGACAATAGCCACCCCCCAGGCACCTCTGGCTCTGTTACCAAAAGCCCACTCCGGTACTGGTGTGCGGACCGGACGGACCTGGCGCGCCGACTCCGCTAATCCCAGAAGTGCCCAAAGGGACAGAGAAGCCACAGGACTCGTCAGAACGGCGTCATCGAAAAAGCCTGCGGTGAGGAAGACCGCGAACCCGCCCGCAAGCCCAATCTGAAGCATTCGCAAGGGCCGGTCTCTGGGCTGGGCTACAATAGGCTTGCTATTGACGCTGCGCCAGGTTCCCACGTAGAAGGCTACGATCAGGCCCAGGAGAGCCAGCGCGGCTAGCAGCCCGCCGTCGAGGGCAGTCTGCAGGTATAGGTTGTGTGCATGTGGAAGCTGATTGAGGCCCGCTTCGAAGTAGGGAAAGTTGTTCTGTGCTATGATAGCGAAGACACCCATCCCGATTCCAGTGAAGGGGTACGCCTCAATCATGTACAAAGCTCGGGTCCAGACTTCCCATCGGCTTGGATATATCGGGCGCAGCCAGTCGCGCAGGGGCAAGAGTGACTGCAAGAACGGTGTGCCTATGAACCAGAAAAGTGCCATCGCCAGGATAACGGCGGTTCCCAAGGAGGCTAGGACCAAACGCCAGTGGCGGCTGAACAGGCAGGGAAGTAGCAATGCTGTAAGGCCGATGGCTACCAGCTCTCCCCACGAACGGGCAAGCACCACGCAGGCCACCAGTATGATAACGAGTTCGATGGCCGTACTTACCATTATCCATCGCAGAGCAACGTGTCTCTCAGCATAGGTTTGCCAAACCGCCACGACCAGGGCTGCTGTCACAGGAACCACCATGCTCAACACGCCGGCGGTGATGCCTGGATCCAGCCAGAGAGAGGACGCGTCCGGTGCAATGTTGCCCAGCCATTCAATCTGCTGTAGTAGTGGTGTGAGGGCTCCGCCGCTTCGTATCCAGGCAAACTGGATCAGGAGAACGAAACCCTGCAGTGTCCCACAGATCAGCCAGACTACTACTCCCAGCCAAACGGTCGTACCGCTTCTAAGGCCGTTCACGAGGCCGTAGTAGATCGCTATCCCTGCGACCAGGACCAGCAGCTGTCTGAGTGTGGTGGCGGGACAAACTGAAACCCCCAACCCGATACCCATGGCTATCAGCAGGAAGACAAGGGGCGCATCCAATAGCGTCGCCTTGGTAGGCCCGCCATTGAAAAACCAGCGCAGGAGCCAAGGGATTGAGATCAAGATCAGCCCTACCCAGACCAATGGTCCGGGCCAGCCACTGGCAGAGTTCCATGCATAGCTTCCGGGTACGGCGATGAGTGACACTGCTGCTATCAACAGCAGGATTTCGTTGTCAATGATCCAGTTGGCAGGTTCCAAGAGACGCTTTCTCATCAGTCGTCCTTATCCGCCAGTAGAAGGTCGCGTTGATGTTGATTCTGATTTCAGGTGAACGGCGTAGATCGTTACGTCTGTGGAGGCGAACAGTGGCTCCAGATAACTTACCTGAGAGGGCTCGAACGATCCCAATGCACGCTCGTTGCTTCCGTGATAGACGTAGCGCACATCGTGCTCTCGCAGCAGTCCCTCTCGCTCTGCGTCGGGCGTGCTAGCGTCGTAGAATCGCTTCACCGCTTCGCGCTTTGCCAGGAAGTCAACGGTGGCGGCCCAGTGGGCAATGAACGGCTTGTTTCCGGCTCTCGATGGGATGTGATGCCCGGTGTGCAGAGAACTCAAGACTACCTCCTGAGGATGTGTATGTGCGTCCAGCCAGGAGGCGCCATCTTCGATGACGATGCCTTCGGCGGACACGCCCTGCTCCATTATTGGATGTTCCGAGTTGCCGTAGAGATGATTTGACGAGAGGATCTGCACGCTGGGAGCGGTCAAAACGTGATCGCCGATCTTCACACCCCCGGGACCACGGATGATGTTGCCCTCGCCGATAATGCATCCTCGGCCGATATGAATCCCGGCATGGGGCAGGCGACGGAAATTGTACACGTGGAGTTCAGTGCCCCACATGACGAGAGTCCCTTCCCCGATGGAGATTCCCTGGGGGCAAGCGTGGAGATAGGTTCCCTGAATGGTTTCTCTATCTAGCCGCGATTGGTGACATCCCTTATGTTTACTCAACAATGATGACGTCGTACGCGCTCGTTTAACTCGATTGTATTGTAGCGAAAGCGTATGAACATTTTATGAAAAGAGCACGGCCATTATGTTACAGTTAGTTCACACAGGTATCTTGAAAAAAAGTAAGTATAGACTTTGTGTCATGTTCAGATGAGTGGCTCGTGGGGATAGTTCAGCGATATAGGTCCGCAGGACAGGGGCATTCGGCCCAGGGAGGGGGACCCGTGAGCATGGCAATCGTGTTTAGACAACTAGCTAGGTGCGTTGCATCTGATTGGAGCCAAACCGAGGAATCGGGCGACAGGACAGGATTATACAGCGAACGGAGGTGCCTGTCCACTTGGAAGATGGGGTAGAGAGGGCCCATAGGGGGGTATGCGCTATGTCAGGCAGGGGATCATTAGCAGGTCATGTTCAGCCGTTTTGGGGATGTGGTGTATCGGGAGGGGGTGAAGGTGCCACGGTCTTCTGAATGAAGATCACCCCGCCTAGGCTGATGAGCATATCACCAATGCTAAAGATGTTGGTCAATGGCCAGGATTTGGGGAGAGCGAAAATGTCGCAGAGAAACCAGAGGCGGGTACCCTCGTCTATCAGAACAGAGTTGTTTGATTGCCAGAATAGGGCAACATCCCCGGCTGGCAGGAAGCCGGCCGTCTGCAGTGCCAATAGAGAGGCCGGCATTTGCCCACCGTTGACCCAGATGGTCAGCGTATTCAGGAACAGTCCCATGCCCAGAAAAGCCATGCCAGGCACGGAGTGGTTCAAGCCAACTGCTAGCAGCAGCAAGGCCATGGATAGTGCGTAGACGTGTGGTGTCCAGGCAGTGCAGGCGGGGATGCTCTCCCACCAGGACGAGAAGATCAGCACCTGGACTAAGAGTCCCGTCAAAATGAGCCACGAGTGCTTGAAGCGCACTTCTGCCAGGGCCAGCAGGTTTCCCCCGCGCAACATGGCGACGAGAATGGAAAGCAACATGGGAACCAGGAGAATCATCCGCTATCCTTCTATTGAAAAGCTGTCAAGAGCAAGATCTCAGAAGTATCGCTCTTGTCTGAAATGTGCCGATAGCACTCGGCTCTATTCAGGTTCGGAATGACCGTTGTGTTGCTGAAGACTTCCGGAATATGGCGGGAGGCTTTGCTCACCCTCTCCTCCATTTGGATCTTTGTCACCAAGACCTTTCCCATTGTGATCAGGAATCAGGTCCTGCTCCCGCAGAATATCCACGAAGATATCTACGATGTGAGGTGCGAACTGACTCCCCCGTCTGGCGATTAATTCGGCGACAGCTTCTGGCACGCCCATGGCAGCGCGATAGACCCGGTCCGCCGTCATGGCCTCGAAGGCATCGGCAATAGCGATGATCTGACTTCCCACGGGAATGGCCTGCCCCTGTAATCCGTCGGGGTATCCGCTACCGTCCCAGGCTTCATGATGGCGAAGGATCAGGTCGCAGCCCTCGCTAAAGAGATGAAACCCTGATACCATTGAAGCCCCTATTGCCGGGTGTCGGCGGAACTCGTCTCGTTCCTCAGGGGAGAAAGCCCCGGGCTTGTAGAGCAAGATGTTACTCATACCGATCTTGCCAAGGTCGTGCAGGCGAGCGGAGAAAGCAATGAGATCCACTCTATCTTCCCTTAGCCGCATGCGTCGTGCGATCTGTCGAGAGAGGTCGGAGACGCGTTGCGAGTGTCGGTAGGTACTGGGGTCTCGCAAGTCGATGATATCCGCCAGGCCAATCAGGGCCTCCTGCGTCTGACGTTGGAGATCGGCACTGACTCGGAAGGATTCTCGTACCACAGCCAGAGGCAATACGAGCAAGATCATGGCGAGGGGAGAGGATTCCCAAAGAAGTGCCAGGATGCCGCCTATGGGTACAACGGTGAGATTATGCCAGGAGATGTCCCGGAAATTGACTCGCCAGATGTGCCATACGCTGACCTGGCTGGTGAGCGCAATGACAAAGGATACCAAAATGGTGTTCATTAGGTAGTACGTCAAGCCCATCAGAAAGAAGGCGACAACATTCTGAACCGAATGTACGGGGCTGGGGGTACCATCGGAAACGAGGTGGTAGCACGCGGCCACCGCCGCGAAGGTCAGCGTCATCTGAGAGATATTGAAAACTGCCCGATACCACAGCCGCTCCACCTTGATCTCGGCAGCGAAGGTCCCGAGCATCGTAATCCAGGCCGTGATGGGCCAGCCCAGAAGCATGGCAGCCCCAATCTTGAACGCGCCGGAGACCGTGACTTCGGCTTTTTGTTGGTAGGGCAGGATGATGGGGAAAACGTCCGCGAGGAAGATGCCCAGGGCAAAGACTGCTATGGCTACAAGGTCGCTGCGCTCTTGCAGCAACAAGGGAAAGGCGATTGCTAGTAGCACTATGGTTGCCAGGGCCAGAACAGCAATATACAGTTGGGCGGACTTGGGCAATGATCTCATGAGAGTCCGGTTGAGGAACGCAAAAGAGGCCGGCAGGGAGTCCTATGCTGTCAGTCTATTCTAGTGCCACTTCCAGTCGGCACCTGCAGCAGCAATCAAGCTGGTCAGAACGAGCAGCACATACACCGCCTTGACGTACAACGCACGCCATTTCATGGGGGATACCCTCCTTTGTAAGCTGGTTTGAAGCCCAGTGTTACGGGCTTTGATCGTAGGTTCCCCTCCGCTTCGCTTCGGGCAATTGCCCCAGCACGGATACTCCCCGCCGACCTCCCTTGCACGAGTCTATGCGCGTTGCTGTCTCAGGTCCCCTTAAGGCACGAGAACAGCTATGCGCCGGTTTATGCTATCCAACGTTGCGCGAGCGCAGGCCTCCATAATGTCATCCCGGACAAAACAGGTCCCAACAAGATTCTCTTCTCCGCCTTGATGCGCTGCGGTTATCAGCACCAGGACGACGTCCGTTTCCCCCAACAGGGTCATTTGGGCATCCTCTAGGTGAAAGATGTTAGAGCGACCAATGAGGCTGTGCATCGCATTCAAGGTAGCTAGAGCAGTCAGGGAGAGAGAATCACCCGCCGAGGTTGAAATCTCCGCGCTTCCGGTATAACGCTGACCACTCTCCTCAAGTATTACCTCCACGCGACGCTGTTCGCGATTCACGAATCCCACTGTAACCAATTGGGGTCTCGGAGTGCGAGCGCTCAAAGGGGCTTCTCGCACTTGAGCTAGACTGATCTTGCGATAGTCTACGTTCAACCCAAATTGGGCCATGAGGAGTGATTCGATGTCTCGCACTATCTGTTTGGGCTTTCTCTCGGGCGTGGCAACCACGTGCACTTCCATGACCTCCGAACCACCGGCCATGACAACGTGCGCCATCTCCACTCCGCGCAGTTGCTCTATGGCTTGGCATATCCGGCTATTGACTAATGTGCCCGTGCCCTGCCGCATGTACCTCACTCCTCGGCGGACGATTGTGCATGCCTTGTGAGGATACGTGCCTGGGCATAGTGTCCTCAATTATAGGCAATTTACATGAATAGCAGATTAACACCGTGCGTGCGAAGATGACAGTTTTACGAGAGTGCTCAAAATACACAGCGATTTGTGGAAGTCCATACCACAGACGGTATGCATATTGTTGTTTATCTCAACATGCAGTAGTCAGGTTTACATCTTGGTGGCTTCTTACGTGTATTTGACGAAGATGACAGTTCTATCATGTTCTTGAGGGCTATAGTAGTGCTTCAACTAATCCCTGTATCACTCCTATTATATCATGATTCCTTCAATCTCCAAACTGCTCCGACGGAGGAAGAGTGGAGCAGTCCTTGGCCTCTCTTTGGGTCTTCAGATGTGCTCTGTGAGCCAGAGTGAATTCAGCACCCCATTTTTGACAACCTCTAACACTTTCGCAGGCTGGTAGAGATCGCGTGGGCGACGATCAGGTGGGCATCCTCAATGCGCTCCATGCAGTCGCAGGGGATCAAGATAGTGAGATCCCCTTTGGCAGCGAGTTGCCCTCCATCGAATCCCACGATGCCGATAGTGGTCAGCCCCTTCTCTCCTGCTACGTCTATGGCCTTGAGTACATTCTCTGAGTTTCCACTCCCGCTGATCGCTATGGCGACATCCCCGGGTTCCGCCAGAGACTCCAGTTGTTCAGCAAAGATGCACGCGTATCCCCAGTCGTTAGCCAGGGCGGAGAAGAGCGATTGGTTGCTGGTCAGAGCCCACACCTTGAAGCGCGGTTTGCCCTCCTCTATGGTTCCCTTGGCCAGATCACAGGCAAAATGCAAGGCCGTAGCTGCACTCCCACCGTTGCCGAAGATGAAGACTCGAGAGCCCTGGTATCTTGCCTGGGACAGGATTTCCACCGCACGGGCTATCTCTGTCCTGGGGAGCAGTTCCAGCACCTCGTGCATCTCGTTGACATAGCTATCCACGCTTTCCATTCGAAGCCCCCTTTCGTACGCACTTGTCAGAGCAATCAGTTTCCGGTAGTTCGTCATTCTGAGCGAAGCGAAGAATCTCTCCGCACCTGCGAAGACTCTGTCACCCACTGGCGTGCAGTCATTGGAGATTATAGCCATCTCCCGTGTAACACGCAACACTGAGATGCGGGACGTCTTCTGCTCAGGCAGGAGATGCAATGGGTGTCTTCTTCTCAAGCTGGGGTCACGACCCAGCTTTCCTCTCTTCGATGCCAGTCACGGACTGGCCTAGAGCACGCTCACTTTCTCCCCAGCCACCTGCTCCTGCTACTTTTGCCCGCCATTCTTAACAGTCAAAATGTCGAGAACGCCCAGATTATGGGAGAGACACCACTGGAAGAAGGATTATGGCTGGTCTCCGGAGGCACGGACAATCATCTGCTGCTGGTAGACTTGCGCTCCATAGATGTGACCGGAGAATCGGCCGAGGAGATCTGGAGACGGCGGGCATCGCCGTGAATAAGAATCTGATTCCCTACGATCCTCAGCCTCCCAAGGTGACCAGCGGCATTCGCGTCGGTACTCCCGCCGCCATGACCAGGGGGATGGGACCGGAACAGATGCGCCAGATCGTTCGGATGATAAGCAGGCTGCTGCACAACGTGGGCGACAAAGCGATACAGGTTGAGGTCAAGGGAGAGGTGCGCGAACCCTGCTGCCGCTTCCCGGTGCCCATCGCGGGGAAGCGTATCTAGGAAGCGTGGCGAAGTTTAGCTGGTATTATTGCATGAGGCAAAAAGGGCGACCTATTGGTCGCCCTTTTTGCTTCTATTCTGAAACTGCGAGCTTACGCAAAGGTGCAAAGAATGCAAAGGGATTACGAGCGACTGGTTTCTTGGCGGTCTTTGATTCTTGTGGCGAGGTCCTTCGGCTGATAGTTGATCGCTGACTGCGGCCTTCTCCGAAAGCACTACCCTTCCGCGAAATACTGCAGTGCTAGCCGCACCCTTTCTTCCAAGGGCAGGTCGTCCTTGGGTAGGGAGCGGAGGGACTCGCGTGCCTCGGCGACACTGTAGCCCAGGGAGGTGAGGGCCGCAATGACCTCGGCGTCTATCTCCGAAAGAGGATAGACGGATGGGATCTCTCCTGGGGCTGTCAGCTTGTGTTTGAGATTGACGATCATTTGCTCCGCCGTGCGCCGCCCGACGCCCGGAATGCGGGTGAGGGCCGGTGCGTCTCCCTGCGAGATGGCCAGGCGCAATGCATCAGGGGAGGCGAAGCTCAACACGTTCATGGCCACCTTGGGGCCGATGCCTGATACCCCCAGCAGTAACTCGAAGATCTCGAGCTCATCTTCCTTGAGGCAGCCGTAGAGGGATAGCTCTTTCTCGCGGACGTGCAGATGGGTGTGAAGGCTCACGCGAGAGCCGGGGACACCCACTTCATCCAGCGCGGGCACTGGCACATAGACTCGGAACCCTATGCCACCCACACCGAGTAAGATGTAGTTCTCGCCTTTGGCCAGCAGTTCGCCTTGGAGACAACGGATCATGAGCCGGGTTCCTCCTGCCCGTCGTGCGCAGCCAGGAGATTGGCCATGCGCGCGGAATGAAAGTGGCATATGGCCGCAGCCACGGCATCGGCGGCGTCATCGGGGGTAGGTATCTCAGGCAGATCGAGCAACATTTTCACCATGCGCTGCATCTGTTTCTTGCCGGCGCCCCCGTGCCCGACGATAGCCTGTTTGATCTGCATGGGGGTATATTCGTGGATTGTTACCCCGCGCATGGATAGTGTCAGAAGAATAACGCCGCGAGCTTGTCCTACCAGCATGGCGGTCTTGGCATTCGAGCCGAAGAAGAGTTCCTCCACCGAGGCTGCATCGGGTTGGTAGGTGTCCAGCACCCTCTGTAGACCTTCGTGCAACTGCTGTAGCCGCTTCGAAACCGGCACCCGGGCTGGTGTCGTAATGATCCCACAATCAACCAGGAGCAGGTTCCCATCCTGCTCCTGTACCAGTCCGTATCCGGTGATCGCCAACCCCGGGTCTATTCCTAATACCAGCATCTCACTCGCTAGGCGGCCTGCGCCTCATACTTGGCTAGCAGGTCGTCGGGGACATCGAGGTTGGAATAGACCTGCTGCACATCCTCGATCTCTTCCAATTCATCAATAAGGTTCATGTTTTGCAGGGTTTCTTTATCGCTCAGATGTGTAGTACTCTTGGGAATCCAAGAAACTTCCTCGGTGACCAGCTTGAGAGCCTCATTGTGGAGGGCTTCTCGTATCCTCTGGAAGTCTTCCACTGAGGTGAAGATTTCCACAAGGCCGCTCTCGATTCTCACGTCCTCGGCACCAATATCAATGCTCAGGAGGGCCAGTTCCTCGGGGTCGTTTTCCTCAGGCTCAACGCTGATGTATCCCTTGCGGTCGAAGAGCCACGACACGCACCCGGTCGCGCCCAGGCTTCCACCGCTCCGGGTAAGCACCCGGCGCACGGCAGCGACGGCGCGATTACGACTGTCGGTCAGCACACTGATCAGAAGAGCGGTGCCCTTTGGGCCGTAGCCTTCGTAGAGGATCTCCTCCAGGGCCGCGCCCTTTAGTTCTCCGGTACCGCGCTTGATGGCCCGTTCGATGTTGTCTTTAGGCATGTTGAACTGGCGGCACTTGTCCATGACGAGACGCAAGCGAAAGTTGGTATCCGGATCACCTCCGCCTTCCCGGGCTGCAATGGTTAGCTCCCGGCCTAACTTGGTGAAAAGAGCGCCTCGCTTTGCGTCGGCTGCTCCCTTTTTATGCTTGATGGTGGACCATTTGCTGTGTCCAGACATGTGACTACCTCCCTGCTGTTTTCTATCCTTCGCCCCCGATGGCAGTTACATTATACCAGAAGCGGGCCAAAAGTGCCAACCTTAGGCCAGCAGCATGTGTAGTTGGCGGGCGGTGTCCACGGCTTGTCCTTGCCAGTGATTGTTGGCAAAGACGAAGGTCATCTCGGCCTCTTTGCTCATCTGTTGGATTTTGGGGACCCATTCCCTGAGTTCATCCACGCTGTAGCTGTAGTCGTAGCGTTCCCACGCCTCCTTGTGCTTCCACCACTTCGCGAAGTTGCGCCCGTGGAAACGGACGTACGCTATGGCGCTAGTTACCTCTGCGATAGGGGGCAGGAGGCTCTTAAGACGAGGCTGATCCACGCAACAGAACCCCAGGTTCAGCTCTCGGAGCAGATCGAAGGTGGCCGGTGATACCCATCCTACGTGGCGAAACTCGACTACTACGGGCAGATCGTGCAACCTCTCCCGCAGCAGCTTGAGATAGTCGCGGTTGCCAGGCGTGGCGCGAAAGGACGAGGGGAATTGTGCCAGGACACACCCGAGTTTGCCTTGGTCGAGCCATGGGGTTAGGGCTTGAGTGAATTGGCGGAATACATCCTCATTTTCTTGACACTCATGGGTCATTCCCTTGTTAGCCTTCAGGGTGAAGAGGAAGTCGTCTGGAACTTTCTTGGCCATGGCAGCCAGTGTATGGGGATTGGGGATCTGGTAGTAGGTGTAGTTTATCTCACAGGTTGAGAACTCTCGGGCGTAGAAGGAGAGCCACTCTTTCTTGGGCAATCCCTGGATGTAATATGGCCCTACCCAATCTTTGTAGCTGAACCCGCTTGTGCCGATTCGGAGCATTTTCCGTCTCCTTGGACGAAGAATCTACATTCTACACGCCCTCTTCATTCCATAGAGGAGATTATTCGTTTCCTACGGTCTTTTACTAAGAAACAAGCGTGTTTCTTACACAATAAGTGGTGCATGCGCCGTGGCAAAGCGCAGAATGACAGTTTTGGCTACATGAGATGGTAGTGTTGGTACATTTGCTACCCGATTGTCTACTGAGTCTCAGGGTCATCACTGGCGTCAGGGTTCTCGTCGCTGCCGCTGTCTATCGGTAGTACCTGGCGGCCCCGTCCTCCCTTATCTGGAGGCCCAACGATGCCCATCTCCTCCAGGTCATCCATGAGGCGAGCTGCGCGGGGGTAGCCGATGCGCAACTGGCGCTGCAGCCAGGACGTGGAGGCCTTGCCCTGCTCTTGCACAAGCTCGATGGCTTCAGCCAGCAACTTATCAGTCTCATTCTCACTCTCCAGGAAGGACTCCTCTTGCCAGGGTGCTTCCTCCGGCTCGACCGACGAGGTTGTCACCGAGCGACGCCAAAACTTGGCCAGGCTGTCCAATTCCGCGTCGGAGACGAAGCATCCTTGGAGCCGAGTCAGCTTGCTGGAATCGGGAGCCATGAAGAGCATATCTCCTCGCCCGAGTAGTTTCTCGGCTCCTGGTGAGTCGAGGACCACACGAGAGTCTATCAGGGACGCTACCGCGAAGCTGATGCGTGCCGGGAAATTGGCCTTGATCAGCCCCGTGACTACGTCCACCGAGGGGCGTTGGGTCGCCATGACCAGATGGATGCCCGTGGCGCGTGCCATCTGCGCTATGCGGCATACCGATCGTTCGATCTCCTCTGGGGAGGTCAGCATGAGATCGGCCAGCTCATCAATGATCACGATAATGTGGGGAAGCTTGTGGCCGTCCTTGCGGGCCGCCATGGCCCGGTTGTACGTGTTCATATTCCGCTTTCCTGCGTCAGAGAAGAGCTTGTAGCGCCGATCCATCTCCCGTGTGATCCATCTCAGGGCACCTACCACCTCATCGACCTCCACGATGACCGGTGCCAGGAGATGAGGGATTCCGTTGAAGTTGGTCAGTTCCACTCGTTTGGGGTCAATCATGAGTAGCCTTAATTCATCTGGCGTGTTGTTGTAGAGCAAACAGGCGATGACAGAGTTGATGCAGACGCTCTTACCGGAGCCGGTAGCCCCCGCGATGAGCAGGTGCGGCATGGATCCCAGGTCAACGACCATGGGTTCGCCTGCCACGTCACGTCCCAGAGCGATACGGAGATTGGACTTGATTTGGAGGAAGTTCTCGGACTCCAGGACTCCGCGCAAGCCTACCAGGGAGATGTTGGTGTTGGGGACCTCGATGCCCACAACGGAACGCCCCGGAACGGGAGCCTCGATTCGGATTGGAGATGCTGCCAGGGACAGGGCCAGGTCATTGGTCAGAGTAGCGATCTTGCTTACTCGCACGCGGCGCTTCTCTGTGCGTCCATCTCGTCCAGAGTGTTCTACGTAGCCAGGCTCGACGCCGAATTGGGTGATGGCCGGTCCCTGCCTCACCTCGACCACCTTCACCGGAACACCAAAACTTGCCAGTGTTTCCTCGATGACTTGAGTGCGGTAGCGAATGGCGGCGGTATCGATCCCCGTCCCGCTATCCTTTTTGAATATCTCGATGCCAGGAAGGCACGCGTCCCGTTTTTGGGGACGCCGTCCCTTGCTGCCTCGACGGTCGCTGGGCTCGGCTGCCCTGGGTTTCTTGGTGCGTTTCTTCTGGCTTGGCTTGGCCTTTGCCATTGGGGGTTCGGGCTGTTCTTCTGTCTTCATGGGAGCGAGATGAGACTCTTTCTCCCACTCTACCGTGTGATCTTGCAACACCTCATCAAACCCATCCACGCCCCGGCGCAGAAGACGAGCGATGATCATCCGGTAGGGTGATACCGTCAGGAACAGGAAAGCCAGGAGAGCTAGAGAGAACGACAAGATGGTGGCTGGGTGTCCTACCGCTGTTTCCAGAAGGCGGTTGATGGCCCATCCAATGTATCCCCCCCCGCCGCCTTCTTGAGCCAGGAGCAAGGGATCCACTTGGTGTGCCAGACTGTGAGTCAACCCCAGGCCAGAAACAAGCAGTCCCTCCAGACCTACGACGAGCTGCCATAGCGATCTGGCCTCCAGCAAGTCATGCCAGAGAAGGAGTAGTCCTCCTGCCGCTAGCGAGGCCAACGCCATTACCCAGGATCCCCACCCGAAGATACGGCGCAGGAACAACGCCCAGGCATCCCCGACCGTACCACGGGTCACGCCAAGAAGAGTCAACAGCGTGACAACTCCCAGCGCTCCCAGGAGCAGCCCCACTATCTCTTTCTGGAACGTTCGATTAGATTGAGAACTTGATTTTGACTTTCGCTTACTCTTTTTCTTTGCCATATTCCTCACTACCAGCCAGACGGAGGCTGAGACCTATGCGTCGGCTCGTGCTGTCAACGCGCAGTACGCGCAAGGATACCATGTCACCCTCTTGGACCACATTGCGGGGATGGATAAAGTTTCCCTCCCCCAATTCCGAGATGTGTATCAGTCCCTCCAGGCCATCTTCAATGCGTGCGAAGGCCCCGAAGCTTACCACATTCGTAATCGTGCCTTGCACAATCTGCCCTACTCGATATTCTTGACCTACCGTCAACCAGGGATCATCTCTGAGTCTCTTGAGACTCAGAGCGACGCGTCTACGTTCCTGGTCCACATCGAGGACGTATACGTCTAGCTCCTGTCCGATTTCCAACACTTCTCGAGGATGTGACACGCGCCGCCAAGCCAGTTCCGAGATATGGATCAGGCCATCCACCCCTCCAAGGTCCACGAAGGCGCCAAAGTTACAGAGATTGCTGACCCTTCCCTGCCGAACATCGCCCGGATTCAAGCTCTTAAGGAGACGGGTGCCTTCTTGGGCATTCCACATGAGTGCTCGCTCCGATAGAACCAAGCGATTACGTTCAGGGTCGAGTTCTATGACTCGCAGTTGTAGCTCCTCGCCAACTCTGCGCGCTAGTTGTGTCTCGCGATCTGAGTCGTCTATGAAACTCAGAACTTCCTTCAGTTGGGACGTGGGCACAAAACCCTGTAGTTCGCCCCATCGAACCAGCAATCCCCCTCGGTTCCATCCCGTAACCAAGCAGGTTATCGAGTGTCCCTCAGAGAAATACTCGCAGGCCCTGTCCCACGATTCGTCCAGTTCTGGTGGTTCCTCCGTCCCGGCCTGGTTCGTTTGGAGGTTCCAAGATGACAGGACTCCTTCCTCATCGTGCTCCGAGCCAATCTCTTCCTCTATTTCTTCTTGATCGACAACGCTCTCGTCTTCGGTTTCTGCGGTCGCCGGACTCCAGTCCGATGAGTGTAAGGCTGGCCTGTTTGGACTCAACTCTTGGGTATCTCTCTCTGAGGGGAGAGTTTCCCGGCTCTGCACAGCAGCTTCTGCCTGTCCTGGGGAGTACTGGGCCTCAGGGACGGGGCTTTCTTTTCTCTCTGTCTCATAGTACACATAGGCCCTCTTCAGATAGTCTTGTAGTGATTCGATATTCTTCAATCGGCTTGCCATATCTATCACCTTTCCAAATCACACGAAAGCAGCTCTCTGCATGGCAGTAGGTTCTCTGCGTGACTACGGGCGAACGGCGCTATTATGTTCCCTCGGTTTGATCACTCCTCCTTTCCCCTCGGCGAGCAGCGTGGAAATAAAAGGAGATCTCGATCTCGAACGTCCTCAAGCGAGGTTCTCGCCAACGTCTGACTGCTGTTACTTGGCCAGGGTTCGCACGAAATCTGTGAATAGAGGCGAAAACAAACGCTGCTTTCTCAGGAAGCCCTGTAGTTCCAATCTCTCACTTTCCCTGGATTCGTAGACTGCTTCACCGCCAGCGGTCTGTCGAATGATCTCCTGCGCCTCTGGACTTAGTCCTTCCCATACGATTTTCAGATATGTTTTGGCCTCTGTGGCGTATCTCTGAAGCGCTACCTGCTCTTGTTGTTGGTCTAGCCCTCCGTGTTCTGACCAAACCTCGAAGTAGTGGTGGCATGCGAGTTGCAGCAAGTATGGAAATCGCCCCGTGATGTCATCCATGGTTTGTATCCATTGGCTTATGGGCATTCCAGAACGTTCCTCACCCCACGCGATGAAGGCTTCGAGGTCATCCTCAGCGAAGGGTCCCATGCGCATGGTTGTGAAGATGTTGGCGAAGGGAGAGTTTGTGACTTGCTGGGGCAGGCAGCGAAACAGCTCCTGTCGCGTAGTGATGATGAAGGAAACGTCCCTATCGGTTGCTATCAGGCGCAGAAAGGTGTAGAAGTCAAGAGGAAACCCACCATCGCCCGCGATGGATTCGAAATCATCCAGAATCAGTACCAACCGCCAGGGGGACATGCTATCCAAACAGTCGTACAACTGGCGCTGTAGGGACCCCCGAGCTCGGAGTTTGAGGTGGGGGACCTTCTCTTGGATACCAGCCAGGATGTATTGAATGAACTCTTCTGGCGAGTGAAGACCAGAGGCGGCGTCGGCGTATAGGAAGATGATCGCCTCTCCTCCGGGAATGTATCTCTGACGAATGGACTCGTTCATGAGATACCTCAACAGCCAGGTCTTGCCGGAGCGATTTTCTCCGATCACAGATGTGGGCTGCTGCTTCTCAATCTGTTGAAAGATGAAGAGTAGCTCATGCTCCCGACCAATGAACCGATCTGGTTCTTGCAATGGCTTGCCGGGTTGAAACGGGTTCGATTCAGCTCGTGGATCCGACATTTGACCCTCCCAATAGCGTCCCCTTGCCTAGCTACCGATTCAAGTTGCCTCTGCTGGCTCTTGCAGGTGCGTTTCGAGACGATATCCGCGTCCGTGGATTGTAATGATATGGTGGGGATGTGTGGGATCCGGTTCAACCTTCTCACGCAGCCGATCAACCAGCTTTGCAATGCGAGAGTCTCCAACGATGTCGATGTACCGGTCCGACCATACCTCCTCGACGATTCGGTATTTATCGCAGATTTTGCCTCTGTTCTCATATAAGAGACTCAGCAGGTCGTACTCCAGCCTTGTCAGTGGCTCGATGCGTTTCCCCGATACCCACACATCTCCCGAGTCTTGATCTACCCAGATACCCTGTTCTCTCAGCACTTGTGGCGATGGAACTGCGGAAACGCCTGCTATCGCGTCGGCACTTTGCTCCCGAGCTATCTTCTCCAGTAGGGATGAGAAGATACGACCATCAATGATATATCCCTTGAGAGTCAGGTTGTGTGCCACGATCTCATTGCTGGAGAGACCACGGGACAAGGCGAGTATGGTCTGACGCTCTTCTTCCGAGAGGTAGCGCTTCCAGATCACTTTCATATGTGGCCTGGCATCATCCTCGAAGAGTGTCTGTA
>JAKLPW010000346.1 GCA_022013675.1 Anaerolineae bacterium
ACCCTGAGCCAGGCAGACGTAGCCTTGGTAAGGGTTACCCTGCGAAGGGAGAAGCATCAGGATTGCCGCCGGCACAAGAAAGCATCTGGAAGAACGGTACCGCCCGCTACTTGCTTCTCCAGTGGGGCTTCCACACGCTCTCATTCATGCTCTACATCTCCTGCATTTCACTGTTCGCCCATCTCAAACTGGGCCTGAACGCAGCGCAAGTGGGTAGGCTTCTGATGATTGCGGGCATGGTCCGTGTGTTCATTCGGTTTGTGATCTTCGTTCCCCTCCTGAAGTGGTTGGGAGACAGAAAGACCTCGCTTGTTGGCCTTGTGACCTTCGTGGTCGTGTTTCCATTGCTGGGCTTCGTGGAGAATCAAGTCCAATTCGCGGCGGTACTGTGTGTGGTCAGTTTTGCCGCCTCTTGCACGCGAAGCATCCTCACCGGTTTCCTGAGCCGCTCCGTGAAGCCAACGGAACAGGGCCGGGCAATGGGCCTCTCCGCATCACTGGACAGCTTTGCCGGAATCATCGGCCCCGTGGTGGGAGGCTTCATCCTCGGTTCCCTGCCCTTGTGGATGTACGGTGGCCTGGCAGGCGCCTTCGCCCTGGGGGCTCTTCTGATGCACTTCAGGCCAATGGAGTTCGAGCACGAGAAGAGACAGCGAATCCCCCAAGGAGCGGAATAGCTCCCCAACCCTCATAGTAGGGCCGCGCACTTGGAGTCTGGGAATCGCTTCTGGGGGCGACAGCGCGAGAAGTAGTAACAACGCAATCAGGCCGCCAATTCCACCATTCTCCATTAGTGTGAATACGTGCAATTCGTGGCTAAAACACTCTCGGGGCGTTGCCCAGGCTCCACAGAAATCCCAAAAATATCCCAAGTATCGCCATAAACGCGTTGTAAAACTGAGTTACGTCAACGGGAGGAGTCAATGGCTGCCATCGTGCCACTTTGAGCAAGAACCACGCGGAGCATCTCTACCAAGCTGCGCCAGCATGAATCCAACCGATTTCCTGCGTGTGAATTCGTGCAATTCGTGGCCAATAGAATGTACGCCCTACTCTCGAACGGATCGCCTCAACTCTTCAACCCAACCAACCGCCGCGTCTCCAAGAGGAACAGTACGAGGAGGGCCACCATCACGGCGAGGTACCCCGCCAGATTGAGGATCCCGATGTAATAGTCCCCCGTAGCCAGGCGCGTCATCAGCGTGATCGGTGAGGAGTCGAGGAAGTAGCTCACTCCCGCTGCGATCATCATGAACAGCGAGTACATGAACTGTGAGCGCTCGCGATCCTTGAAGTACGAAGCGATGAAAGCCGCCGCCACTGAGAGAATCCCCGCCACCAGCAAGGAGAGCAGCAGCACCAGCCCCGCGTTTGCTAGATGTATGCGGTTGAGCCGCAGCAGCCCAATCCAGGCCACGCACTGCATTGCCGCCAGCACCAGCGCTGCCGCTACCTTGGCCCCAAAGATGGCATGGAGCGACACCGGCGCCGACCAGAGCGTATCCAGCGTGTGGTGCTCCAGCTCCTCCGACACCGAGTCCACCACCATGCTGCCCGCCACGAATGCGGGGAAGAACATGAGAATCGGTATGATGGATGAGTAAAGGAACTCGTAGCTCGTCGGGGACTTCCCCTCGAAATCGGTATACCTGACGTGGATGCCCCTCTCCTCTCGCAGGTAGTTCTCGTACTTCTTCAGTGGCTCCTGGAGCATCATCAAGATAACGGTCGAGCGTGACTCCGACTCTGGCAAGTAGAGCTGCATGTCCACCACGTCACTGGCCTCATCCGGTATGTAGATGATAGTGTCAACCCGGCCCGCCCTGAACGCAGCCTCGGCAGTCTCTGGCGTAGCGAAGCCCCTCACCCGCACGTTGCTGGCCTCCAGAAACCGGGCGAGCGCGCTCTCCGTATCACCGACCACACCCGCAATGATACTCACGCGGGCGTTCAAGGCGATGGACTCGGGGTCATAGTAAGCGACCAGGCCCATGATGATGACTGATGAGAAGGATGCCAGGCACAACTGGATGAGAACGGCGATCATGATAGTCTTCTCGCGGGTGACCGCGCGCAGCTCCCTCTTCACCATGGCAAGGAAAGCCCTCATGACAGCACCCCCAACACGAAGAGATTGTAGACGCCGTGCACGGTCGCACCGGCCAACACAGCGAGGGGATAGTACCGGACTCCCACGCGCTTGATGAGCAAGCAAACGATCGTAGTGAATAGAAAATGGGCCAGGAGCGGCACCAGCAAAGATCCCGAACTCAGCAGGGCCTCCGACAGAGCCGACTCCCACACGACGCTCAGGGCAAGCAGCAGGAATCCCTTCTCCCCTATCAAGAAGCCCAATGAGGAGAGAAACGAGAGAGCCAAGATCTCCTTTACCGAGCCTACGATGCGGTTCTCCATAAGCATCGCGATCCCCACCGACTTGGCCGCTTCTTCGACCACCGCCCCAAATAGGAGTAACCCTCCCAGAGCGTAGGTGAAGGGGACATTAGTGGAGAGCGCCAGAACTACCAGTTGAACCATGCAGACGACGGGAATCGTGCCAATGCTCAACAGTATAATAGATCGGTACGGGTGGTTGCGATCCAGAGCCAAGTAGATCGCCTCCACGATCTTGCGATACAGCGACCGGAACCCCATCAGGTACTCTTCGTTCAACATGCGGGTGGCGAGATACATGGAGATGAAGAACAGCAGGGTCATCGGCACGGTCGCGAAGAGATACTCCCGCAGCCCGAAGGGCTCATCGCGATACATCTTCACCGCCAGCGTCAGGGGCGACATGTAGGCGAAGTCGTTGATGCCCGCGAAGAGCGCGGGAAAGACGAGATACGAGGTGATCGCCGACACAGCGGCCATTGATATGAAGATTGACCAACCCACTACTGCCACTCTGCATCTCCCACAACTGCTCTCTGACCGCGGAATCGCTGCCGCCGTGTTTCCCTGACGTCTCCGTGCCCGCATCCAAAGACGGCGAGATCATGGGCATCATTGGCTATAACGGAGCGGGAAAGACCACGACTCTCAAGATGATCCTCGGTCTCATCGAGCCGACCTCCGGTCGGGTCGAGGTCATAGGCAGGGACATGACCAAGGACAGTCTTTATGTCAAACAACAAATAGGCAAGGTCTCCCGACCGCCGCCTGTCTCCTGGGCTCAGTCGGGAGACCTTGCCCAACTATAGACTACTAACCACCGCCGGGGAATCAAAAAGCCCCCAAGGGCTACATAACCCTGGGGGGCTCCAAAATAAGAATCCCAAAAAGAGCAGGAGGTGAACCATCCCTATACAGACAACAATTCCCTCGTAGCAACGATTGTAGAGACGCTGTCTATCGCGTCTCTACAATGTAGCACCCGGCAGACAAACACCTCCCCCCCGTAGAAACGGGGGGGACTGAGGGAAGCCGGGGCTATTCCTCGTTTCGGGTCCACCTCTCCATAAGCTTCAGAATCAAGTAGAGCCCACTAAAGAGCGCCACCCCACCAGCCAGGAAGAACCAGGCCATCAGCACGGCTCCTGCGCTATAGAAATGCCAGATCAGCGCCCCGCCCACTAAGAACATCAACCCGAATCCGCCGACAATCAGACGACGCTCCGTCTGCTGACGGTGCCCTCGGAGACTCGCGGGATTCTGAGGAGGGAACGGCCCAGGCGCGTCCTCGACACCTGACCACTCTTGTTCAGCCTGATCATTGCCCATGGTCTACACCATTCCCGCCGGGACTCTTCACAGGATCCAGCTTGGCAAACTTCCTGGCCTGCTTGATGGTCGAGACGACGAAAGCAACCCCAAGTGCCGCCGCAATCGACATGCCGAAAAGATCATAGACCGACACGGTCCCGAAAGGAAGCTCCAGCACGGGGTTCCCAACGAAATAGATGAACGTATTGGCGATCATAGCCATTAGTCTCATCTCAGTCGGACCCAACTTGGCGTACGAGATTTTGAACACGCCTTCCGAATATGTGCGAACGTAGACCAAAATGGACATCAGTAGATAGCCAATGAGTGCCAGACAGGCGACCTCAAATCTGACGTAGGGAGACAGACCCAGCCCTAGAAAGATCAGCACCTCACTCAAGGCATCCACCGTGTGATCGACGAAGAAGCCATACGTGGGCCTCTGGACATCCCGATGGCGAGCAAGCGTCCCATCGAGACTATCGCCGAACCAGTTGATCATGAAACCCAGATTGACAAGCCATAGGAAGTTCCTATCAATGCAACTCAGCCAATAGCCCCCGAACACCATGACGGCCCCGATGATTCCTATTACCGTCAGTGTATCCGGCGTGACCCAGCCAGGCATATGCGCGGCCAGCCACTGCAGCGCCGGCCTCTCCAACGGGCCCAGCAGAATGTCGTTGACTCTCTTGTGAGCTTTGGTTTTTGGCGTATCTGTCATTTAGTTTCTCCTCGTATTCTAATATCCGCATTGTACATCAAGGGCCATTTAGAATCAAGAGAGGGTGTTGAGAGAGAATTCGCAAGTCTATCGAGCGTCAGAAGTGTGCTTGATTCTATGCGAATACGAGTCATACTGTAGGGATTTTCCATCTTGCTGAAGGCTTTGGAAGTCTGGCAAGGGACTTTCTCAATACTCTCAATGAAGACAGATGATCCTAGTATGTACCCGTCACTTACAACCCTCCCGTATGATATTGGATACGACTACCAGGCCGGGTGTCCACTCCTTGACGTTTACCTTATCCCAGTGCTATAATCCCAATATCGGGTTCAGTACCTCATGGAATCATCATTGTTGCTATCTGTGGAAAGGAGTGCCTCATGATCGCTCCCAACAAGTGGGACGCCGTCCGAGAGCGCGCCGTCACGCTCATGCGCCAGTACGTCCAGATCGACACCACCAACCCGCCCGGAAACGAGATGGTCGCCGCCGAGTGGCTCCGCGACCGGCTGGCCGAGGCAGGAGTGACCACCGACGTCACCATCTACGAGACGGCCCCAGGCCGGGGCATACTGGTTGGACGCATCGCCGGGACGGAGGCACTGAAACCACTGGTGCTCAACCACCACATGGACGTCGTGCCCGCCGATCCCGCACTATGGACCCATCCCCCCTTTTCCGGAGATGTCGCCGATGGCTACGTCTGGGGCCGGGGCACACTAGACACCAAGGGCCTGGGCATCATGCACCTGGTCGCACTGGAGCAGTTGTGCAAAGAGGGCGTTACCTTCCGCCGTCCGGTGATCTTCCTGGCCGTGGCCGACGAGGAGGTAGGTGGCGAGAAAGGGATGGCCTGGTTGGTAAAGCATCACGCCAAGGACCTGGATCCCGAGTGGGTCTGGGACGAGGGTGGCATGGGCCTGCGCATGAAAGGCGACAAGGTGATGTTTGGCATCGCCGTGGCGGAGAAGAAGGTGCTGTGGCTGCGTCTGGTGGCTCACGGCGAGGCGGGACACGGCTCGCTGCCTAATCCCAACAACCCCAACATCCGACTGGCCCGCGCTTTGAAACGCATCGCGGATCAGCGACCCCGCCTCCGTGTCAACGACGTGACGAAACTCATGCTAGCCCGGCTGGCGACGACACAGCCCTTTCCAATCTCTACCCTCATGCGTCATGCCGACAATCCGCTCGTCATGAGCCTTATAGGGTCTCAGATCGCCAGCAGCAAGCTCTTCGCCGCCATGCTCCAGGACACCATCAACGTCACGACTCTCAAGGCAGGGTACAAAACCAACGTGGTGCCGGAGAGAGCTGAGGCCACTCTGGATTGCCGCCTTCTTCCGGAGACCGATGAAAAGAAATTCGTACATCGACTGGAGGCCATCATCTCCGACGACCAGGTCGAGATCGAATTCCTGGAACACCCTATGCCGGTCAGCGTGGCTCCCTTGAGCGGTGGCCTGATGGACGCCATGGTGCGAGCCGCAGAAAAGCACGTGCCCAACAGCGTTGCCACGCCCATCCAGATGCCCGGGGCGAGCGATTCCCGTTTCTGGCGCGCCATAGGGGTTCCTACCTACGGAATCGGCCCCTATATCATTGGAGAAGAGGATGCCAAGCTGATACACGGCGTGGACGAGCGCATTTCCATCGAAAACCTCGAGCTGGGCACCAAGATCACCTGTGATGTGATTCGTTCTCTGTGCGTGGACTGAGAGGATCAACAGGGGCCATCATCGACGATGTCTGCCCCCAAAAGGAGAAGCAATGGAGCAAGTCACTCTACTTCTGACTGCAAGTACAGACGTAACTATGGATGAGGATCGGCGACTCCTTAGCCCGGGGGCGGTGGCCGTGCGCGGAAATGAGATCGTTGCCGTGGGTCCGGAGGCAGAGATAACCCAGGCGTACCAGGCCGACGAGACCATCCGCTGCGACGAGAGCCTGATTATCCCAGGTCTGATCAACACCCATGTCCATATGCCCATGAGCCTGTTGCGAGGTCTGGCCGACGACCTGCGCCTGGACGTCTGGCTCTACGGCTACATCCTGCCAGTGGAGAAGCGCTTCGTCAACCCCGAGTTCTGCTACCTGGGTACCCTGCTGGCGGCCGCCGAACAGATCCGCTCCGGCGTGACCTGCTTCGCCGACATGTACTACTTCGAGGAGGACGTAGCCTGGGCCGCTGTCCAGGCGGGCATGCGAGCGATCTGTGGGGAGACCTTGATGAAGTTCCCCTCGCCGGACGCCGACAGCTATGATGACAGCCTGGCTTACTGCCGCGAGTTCCTGGAGCATTTCCGCGACCACGAGCTCATTGTAGCTGCCCCTGCGCCTCACTCCGTATATATGACCACGCCAGAGTTGCTGGCGGAGGTCGTGCGCATGGCCGGGGAGTTCGACGTCCCGGTCGTGACACACGTATCGGAGACCAAGCTAGAGGTTACGGAGTGGCTCAAAGCGTACAATATGCCACCGGTGGTCTGGATGGAGGAACAGGGAATCCTGGAAGCCAAGGTCATTGCCGCGCATTGCGTACACGTTGACGAACGAGAGATCGGCATCCTCGCAAAACGTGGAGTCGGCGTCGCACACAATCCGACCAGCAATCTAAAACTGGCCAGCGGCATCGCTCCCGTGGCACAGATGCTAGCCGCCGGCGTCAACGTAGGCATCGGCACTGACGGATGTGCCAGCAACAACAACCTCGACATGTTCGAGGAGATCCATCTCAGCGCGCTTCTGCCCAAAGTACAGATGAAAAACCCCGTCGCAGTGCCAGCGTCCGAGGCCATGACCATGGCCACCATCATGGGAGCCAAGGCCCTGCACATGGATCATCTCATAGGTTCCATCGAGCCGGGCAAACGGGCCGATCTGACCGTGGTGGAGATGAACAACGCCCACATGGTCCCCCGCTTCGACACGACTGGTCAAAACGTCTATTCGCAGCTCGTCTACGCCGCCAGGAGCAACGATGTAGCCCACGTGATCATCAACGGGAAGGTGGTGCTTCGCGATCGGCAGCTCCTCACCATAGATGAGGATGCCGTGCTCGAAGAAGCCCGCCAGTTGGGCCAGCGCATCAACCGTTTCTTCGTCCAGCGCGAGACCAATCTGCTGGACAAACTTATAGCCATCGGGGGGCTGAAGCAACAGGAGACCTTTGAGATTCAAGTGAAAGGCCACGTGCCCAGCGTGGAGACGGTTGAGGAGGGATTGAAGAGCCCCGACATCCGCATTGTACGGCAGACAGTCAGGGACCAGTACGATACCTACTTTATCTTCGACGAGGCCTCCCTGGGACGCATTCGCTATCGCGAGGATGCTGTCACCACCGAGGGTGACACGGAGTCGCCTATCTACTCTCTGACGCTAACCGAGCCGGCCAAGGAAGCGGAGTATGAGGACTGCGTGGTGCTAACCCGCGCCCGCTACACCGCCCCGGCCAATCGCAGCCTGCGCTTCTATCGTGAGTACTTCCAGGCTTCCAGCGAGAAGGAGGTCGTGAAGCACCGGCGGCGCTGGAGGATTCGCTATAAGGGGATGAACTTCGCCATCAACGTGGACAAGGTCACCCGCCCGGAGCAGGAGAGCTTCTTCGCCGAGATCAAGAGCCGTACATGGTCCAAGGAAGATGCCTTACGCAAAGCCAGTCTGCTCAGCGAACTGCTGAAGATCATCGGTGCCTCCACCGACGATCTGATCCTACACGAGTACGTGGATCTGGTGTAACAGGAAGCGATCAGCGGTCAGCAGTCAGCTTTCAGATCCTGATGGGCCAAGGTCTCCTGACCGCTGCCCCCATCGGACGCTCGGTCAGGAGATTGTGTCAAATGCCCCTTCCTTGCTACGCGGAGCGGAGCATTTGACACAATCTGTAGTTGGTACATTGGTCCCCTACCCCAAAATACGGGCCAGAGGACAAATGACCCAACT
>JAKLPW010000347.1 GCA_022013675.1 Anaerolineae bacterium
AGGCGAGGCGCGGTCAGGGTGAAAAACAGAGGCATCAACCCCATTGGGGACTATAGTGGTCTTCTGTTCAAGTTCGAAGTGAAAAGTATCTTCAAGAATTTGAAGTTCGCTCCGCGCGTTCGGTAATATCCAATCTACAAGGTTAAGTATACGCAATTGCGCCCTTCGATTGCGCGAGAGCTCGTCCTCTAAGTGAAGTCGCGCGCCCAGGGAACCGAGTTCCTGGCTGATAGGGCGAAGCTCGTGATCATAACGCAGTCTATCTTGTGCCCATCTCCGTCGCTCAAAATCCCAAAAGATAGGCGACAGAACGACAGGATATCCGTATCGTTTGGCCCATTTCACCTGATTTAGCGTGTAAGTCACAGTCTGGAGGTTAAGGACATGAACAAGGTCATATTTCCCATGTGACGGAGAGGGAGGATACTCTAGACATATATCGACCTCCACCCCCACACGGTCCAGGTATTCCTTTGTTTTTAGCATTTGAGTAGTGTCACCTCCATATATCGAGAGAGCGGAGGGGCGGTTGATCATCATAACGCGCATCTTCGTTATTCCCTTTTTGTAGTGACGTCTCGATAGCACGGCAGACTACATGGCAACTAGCGTGCCGCCTCAAGGTGATCGGGCTATCCGAAGTTGGCATCGTCGCCAGCAAAGCCCATTTCGATGTTTGGGGCACTTCGCCGGCGACGATGCCCTGAACACAACAAAGTCACAAACCTGGGCAAAGCCGGTCAACCCGCGTTACGCGGTGTATCAACCCGTGCAGATGAAGAAAGAGACGGGTGCTTGAGCCCCTCACCTTCACGAATTCTTGGACTTCAGTGACTGCCGCCATTCCTCTAGCTCGCGCGCGGCGATTTCCCGTCCGCCTAAACCGAAGGCCAGGGCCACTGCCACGGCGATGGCTCCCAGCAGCAAACCGAAGGCCAGATTGATGATCTCGTTAGCTAGGCCCATCTGCCGCAAGGCCATGGCGCTAGCCAGCACCAAGATGGAGATCCGCGCGGCCAGGGCCAGTAGCCCAGCTTGAGCTGTCCCGCTGGCCCGCACTGTCCTGGCTGCCAGGTTCGCGAGATAGAGGCCGATGGAGAAAACGATCAACCCCAAGATCACTTGGCCAGCAAAGACCGTGAATTTAGCTACCAGATCGGCCAACAACACAAAGCCCAGCAGCCGGAACGCCTCGATGCTAGCGAAGAACATGATCGCCACGAGCACCAAGTACCCCACGATCTCTGAGGGCGTCCGCTCCCCTTCGGCAGGTTCCTTGCCGAGGCCCAGTCGGGCCAGGATAGCGTTGAAGCCGGTGCCCGTCAGCAAGTTGGTGATCAGCCCGGCCACCATTCGCCCCACTACGTAGGCAATCGTCACCATCACGGTGGCGCCAAAGATGGCTGGGAGTGCCATTAGGATCGCGTTCAGCATGTTGGCAGCTGGCTGGGTGATGGCGTCCAGCGCCAGGGCGTTAAGGGCAGCAATCAGCGCTGGAACGAGGATCAAGACGTAGACCACCAGGCCAAGTAGTCCGGATAGACGCTGCTTCCCCAGTACTGAAGCCAGCCCCACCTGCTCACTGAGCCGATCAGCACCAACGGCGGCCAGCAGGTTTGTCACAATCCGCTGCACGACGCAGGCGATGACCCAGCCGATCATCAGCATCAAGCCAGCGGCAAAGATGTCGGGCAGGAAACTGAGTATCTTGGTGATCATCCCCTGAATCGGCTCGAGGAGTCCCTGCAGAGCCAGTGCGTCCAACACGCCTGGCAGAAAGAGCAGGAAGACCAGCCAGTACACGGCATTGGTGAGGGTTTGAGTCAAAGGAATGCGCTCCTCTTCCTCGAGGCCGGCCTGGTGGCCAAGGCGCTCATCGAGCTTGGCGGCCCTCAGCAGCCGCGAGACAAGGAATCTCAGCGCGCTAGCCACGATCCAGGCCAGCAGCAACAAGAGCCCCGCCCCGAGTAGTCGTGGGGCGTACTGGAACACCTGCACTAGGAGCTGGTTGAGCGGCTGGGTGATGATCGTGAGGCCCAGGGTCTGGAAGAAGGCGATCAACACGAACAGCATAATAAGGTAATATACGCCCTTCGCGATCCACCGCTCCACTTCGACGGCTTTGGCCTTCTCTTCCCCGACGATCCAGTGAGCTAGACGGTCGTCCAGGGTCGTGCGCCGGAGCGCCGCACGTACGATGGCAGATACCACCAGGGCACCCAGCCACCCGATAATCAGGATAGCCAGAGCCCCGACAAGATTGGGGATGTAAGCTCCCACCAATCGGATGATTTGATCCAACATAACTTGCATCGTTCTATCTCCTCTCTTTCATGCATTCGCAATTGGATAAAATAAACCAACTTTCTGGCCCATAAACACCACCTCCTCCCTATTGTGGTTGAAACTCCAGTCCCAATCCAGCCAATGGCCGTTTACCAATGCCGGGTACTGACTGTTAGCTGGCTCTCTTGCGCTCGCCACCCCTTGCACAATGAACGCACATCCCTGACATCTGGCAAAAGCGCCAGGCGGTCAGGGTAGATTGGCCTTCCACACTGCTCGCAAATTGCATACGTAACTTCGATCATCTGTGATAACGTGCGCTCGATATGATCTCCCCCCGAGAAAGTGGGTACGAACATAAGCCAAGTTCGTGTACAATACCACTATCAAAGAGATACGATGACAGAGTCTAACAGAAGTTACAGTCAAGAATTCAAGCCCGAAATGCTACGACTGCTGGAAACAAGTAGCAAGAGCGCTGCCCAGATTGAACGGGAGTTGGGCATTGGGTCTGGTTGCGTTTCTTATTGGAAACGTAAACAGGCTAAAGAAGGCGAACAGGCCTTGCCGGGCCACGGTCGTCTCACGTCTAAGCAGGAATGCTTCCGGCAGTTAGAGCGAGAGAACGAAATCCGGCGCCAGGAACGAGACATCCTAATAAAAGCAGTGGCCATCTTCTCACAACCAAGCAGATGAAATCCCAATCTATTGGAGATCATCGGCATGAAGCGACATCCCTGGCTTCGGATAACCCAGGGTCCCATTCGTGGTTGTCACCTAGTTCCGAGTCTCTTTCGTCTCATCCTCTAGCATGAGACCTTCGTCAATCTGGGACAGAGCATCTTCGAAGGGAATCTCCTCAACGACCGCCAATTCCCCAGCGATACATTCTCGTGCTCTTTTGAGCAATTTGCTATCTGTTACGCCCAGCCGCCCATCCTTCTCCCGCTTGAATGCTGCAAGATCGCGGGCCGCCTCGGCAACGTGGGGTGGATCTGCCGACCGGATTTTCTCGCTGATCAGCGTCTGACGTACTTTAAAATCTTTTGGTAGCTGCTCCGGCAGTCCTCTCAGTGTACGAAGCGTTCTCCTCATCTTGGTTCGCCTCGAGGCCTTCCTTAAACCTACCAGTTTGACCTTGTCGACTGCAACCATGATCTCCATACCGTCATGGGCGAGAGGATCTATGAGATAGTACTGCCGCGACTCACCTGCGATGGTTCTGCGCACCACTTTTCTCACAACGCCTGCCCCATGGGCAGGATGCACCACCTTGTCGTTAGCTCGGTAAGCAAGTGCCATCTTTCAATCCCTCCTGGATACCATCCGCAAACACCTCTGCAGAGGAGTTCTGGGGCATTCATTCTCCAGCCCGAGCACATCCTATGCAAAGAGACGTGAACGGAAGCAATGCCAATCGCTCTACTTGTATCATACGTCCGCACCGCTCGCAAAGGCCGTAGTTACCCCTCAACGCTCTCTTCACAGCCTTCTCTATGGACTCGATCCGTCCTTCTATCTTCTTTTTCCGGGCTAGGTCCATTTCCCACTCGTAAATGGTGGGGTCGCCCGAACCGAGGCGATAACCTTTCTTGGCTGACAACCTCTCGTTCAGCTTGCCCAGCTCAGCCTGCGCCCTCTGCAGCTTGTCACGCAACATGTTGATGCATTCGGCCATTTCTCCGACATCATTTCCCGTCTTGTCGGCGACCGAGTGCGATCTTTGGACCGCAGCCACACCGCTTTCCATTCTTTGCATTGTCCCTATAGCCCCATTAACCGTTTGATGCGCTTGCGATCGCAGGGTGCGACGTCTACATAAGTCTTGAACTTCCTACGAGCGCGCTTGGACTTCTTGCGACGCAAGTGTCTAATCCCTTGTTTGCGACGTCGGAGTTTGCCCGTACCTGTGACTTTGAACCTCTTGGCCGTGGCCTTATGTGTCTTCAATTTCGGCATCTTTGCTTCCTTTCCCACGCAACCCTTTCCTCAGATAGAACCAATGTGCTGTGCTAGTTCCGGCGGGCTATCATCTCCTTCGCCGGTTAAGCCTGGCGGCCTTTTTTCGCTCTCTGCGGCGCGCTCGTTGTATTCCCTTGCGCTTCTTGATTCGGGCGCGTTCCCCTCTCGTGATATGATATCTCTTCTTACGCACCGTGCTGAGGATCTTATTCTTGCTAACCGACTTTCGAAACCTCTTTAGCATGCTCTCCAAAGACTCTCCGCGTCTTCTCACAACTGTCATTGCAACTATCTGGCCTCCTCTCCTGATCTTAGAATACTGAATGATCTCTCTTCTTCCGATTCGGTCGTGGCTCAAAACTTTCGCTACTATTGGCCATTCAACAGGATGCTCCGCCCGGTCCCGTCCTCGAACGGTTGCTGTGGGTAAATCAATGTCGCTTTGGATAAAGAGTATAGCTGTAGCTGGAGTTCATTGTTGCCGTATCGCGCGCTGCCATTTCTAAGACGGATCGTGGCTCCATACTGCGCTTCGGGCGGTGGGTGGGATTCGAAACTTGCTCGACTCCAAAGGCACGAGGGCCCTTGGGAGCCTGTACGACGAAAAAGCGCACGCGATCCCCCTCAGATAGCCATACTCCCCTCGCGTCGCTTTGGTGTACGAACACGTCCTTCTTCCCATCATCTCGCTCGATGAAACCATACCGCCGCCGGGAGCTGAACCACTTAATCAATCCAGTGATCTTCTCCTCTTTTATCATGACGTATACTCCCCTCTTACTGCATACCGCTTACCGCTCGACACCCTCTTGCTCACTCATCGCTTCGCAAGAAGCGCCTGCCCCAGGGACGCTCAAATACGCCTGGCTCCTACATCACTTGTGATACGCGCCACAGACGCCACTGTGTCGCCGCCCTCCAGATTGATGAGTCTGGATCCCCTGGTGTTCCGCCTTATCGGCGGTATGTTCCTCACCGAGAACCGAATCACAATCCCACTGGCCGAAATGATGGCGATCTCGTCCTTCGGCTCGACTACACACCATCGCGCACATCTGGCAACGCCCGTGCCGTGATAACACTCATGGCATATTCCAGATAGGCCGTCTTCATTTGTCGCCCGATGTTCACACGCTGAACCGTGCCGATTTCCGCTCCCAACCTTATGCTTAACCCCCTCAACCCACCACTCCAACCAGCAGATTAGCAACGCAAAGAAAAGCGACTATCGATCTCCTGGACATACAAACCCCTGAAGAAGATAGCCGCAATTCACAGTAACTTTTAGAGACTGCATTGCAACACATACGGCAGGCCATTGACCTGCGAAGATTCGGACCCGACGAGTTGCTGAGTTTACCCCGCCGCACCAACTACAGGAGACAGTAACGGAGAACCACCAGGCCAACACCTAATATGTTACGCGCCTAAGGTGGCCCTTAGCGATACCGTCCATGGGTCTTCTTTGTGTTCACTACCTCCGCTTAAAGCTCAGGATTCGAACCGCCTAAAAACAGCCGTTTGCTTCATTAATATACGTAAGTATACACGAGTTCTAAAGTCCCGTCAAATCACCCAACAAGCCACCAGACATTTCAGGAGAAGAACACGAGTGCCACGAAGGAAATAGCCCGAAAGGGCACCAATCTACGTAAATAAAGAAGGCCTTTACATAAAGTAATTATGTAGCTTGTGCAACAAGGGGCGTTACAGAGAACGCGCTCCGCGACACCAGGCAGGGCGATTAACTTACGACCACATCTCTGTTGGAATTGACATACCACCCGAAAGTATGGTACATTAACGTTGCTCCGGCGGAGTGTACGTTCTGGCCTGCGTCCCGGGAACAGCAGCTGAAAGGAGAAGGGGGGAAAGCATGAGAATCGCTTTAGATGCTATGGGAGGTGACCACGCCCCTGATGTCGTGGTGGAGGGGGGGATACAGGCTGCACGAGAGTATGGCCTGGAGATTGTCCTGGTGGGGAAGGAGAGGGTCATCAAGAAGGAGTTGGCCAAGTATGATACCAGTGGGCTCTCCTTGCCAGTAGTCCCGGCCAGTGAGGTTCTCGAGATGGATGAAGAGCCGGCCAGGGCCGCCAGAGCCAAGAAAGACTCGTCCATGGCAGTTGGATTGCGGATGGTCAAGGAGGGCCAGGCAGAAGCGTTCGCTTCGGCAGGCAATTCCGGAGGCGTCCTGGCTACAGCCCTCTTCACCCTGGGACGGCTCAAAGGCGTCAAGCGCCCCGCCTTATCCAGCATCATACCTGTAAAAACCGGGTTCTCCTTCATTCTGGACCTGGGGGGGAACACCGATTGCAAGCCCGAATGGCTGCTTCAGTTTGGAATCATGGGCAGCATCTACGCCGAGATAGTACTGGGCATCCAGAATCCTCGCGTAGCCATCATCTCCAACGGGGAGGAGGAAGGCAAGGGGAATCAGTTGGTCAAAGAGACCACACCGCTCCTCAAAGGTAGCCACCTAAACTTCGTTGGAAACGTAGAGGGCAAGGACATCGTCACCGGCAAGGCCGATGTCATCGTCACCGACGGGTTCACCGGCAATGTGGCCGTAAAGACTGCCGAAGGCGTAGCGGACATGTTGTTTAGCCTGCTGAAAGACGCGATCGAGAAGCGCCCCCTGGCTATCCTTGGGGCATGCTTGGCCCAGGGGGCTTTCAAGGAAGTCAAACGGAGACTGGACTACAGTGAGTATGGTGGCGCTCCCCTTCTAGGCGTTAAAGGCGTGGTCATCGTCGGACATGGGAGATCCAACGCTAAGGCCATTAAGAACATGGTACGCACCGCGGCGGAAGCCGTCCGGGGGGATATGCTGGGCGCCATTCAGGAAGCCATCGAAAGTAATCTACTGCTCAAAGGGGTAAAACATGCGTAGCAACGTCAACGAGAATTTCCTGGCCAAACGAACGCGATGGGCAAGGATATTAAGTTTTGCCGGCCTGGGCTGCCTGGTAGCTTCTGCCGCGCTGATGAACAGGATGCTGATCCTGTCCTGGGGCATACTCATAGCTGGCTTACTCGTATCCAGCTCGGGGGCCTACCTGGCTGCCCGCTACGTCCGTGAGCCAACGGCGCAATGGGCCCTGGAAAAGACACTGAAGGGATTCGATGACCGTCACGTACTCTACAATTACCTGCTCCCCGTGGAACACGTCTTTGTGACCCCATCAGGGGTATGGGTCATTCGAATCAAGAAGCAGCCCGGCCACTTCTCCTACGATGGCAAGAAATGGCGACAGAAGTTCACACTATCCCGGCTGCTTAGCTTTCTCGGCGAACCCGGCCTGGGCAATCCGCTCAGGGATATTGAGCACGATATCGCCACCGTGAGCGAGAAACTAGCTCAAGAGATCCCCGATACTGAGGTGCCGACAGATGGCGTCATAGTATTCACCGACCCTAGGGCCAGTGTGCACGTCACACATACCTCCTGGCCAGTTATCACGCATGAGAACCTGAAGAGCTTCTTTCGCCGCGCGTTGGCGGATAAACCGGCCCTTCCCACAAAGATCCAGAAGGAACTCACGCGGGTATTTGATGAGTGGGCATCCTGAGTCTCCCATGCTTGAATGCCGGGGCAAGTTACGTTGGAGCTTGACCCACTCTCACGCCACAGGGGCCAAAGTCACTCGGGATAGCATAGAGCAGGAAGGACCTCAACCCCGCCCCAACGGGCAGGCCAGTCAGGGGAACCGGAGGGAGTAACGATGCTAGAGAAGCTCTTTTCGTCAAGAGTGCGGGTCAGGCTGCTAAACATCTTCCTCTCCAACCCAGCGCGCCGGTTCTATGGTCGCGAGCTGGAACGCATCACTTCGGAGCACCAAAACGCCATCTGGCGAGAGCTACGCAATCTCTCCGAGTTAGGAGTGCTGACCACCCATACCGAAGGAAGGGTGAAGTACTACCTGGCTAATCCACACTTCCCGCTCTACACCGAATTACGTGCTCTAGTATTCAAGGCCACCGGGAAAACCGAGAAGGGGACTCGCACGCCGCCCGCATTGAAGAGGGTATTGCCCACGGAACGAAAGCCGTATCGCCCCAGATTGATCGTAGGAGAGAATGACTAAGAGAAGACTGACAAACTCTTCTCGCGACTGTGGTCGCGACCACAGCCTTGAGCAGGAGGGTTTTGGGTGTTGAAGCATCCCCCCAAAGGGCAGGCCTTGCGCCAATTGATAACCGAGAAGATGCACGTTGAACGCCAAGCTCTTCGCCTCTCTTCACCGGCGGTGCGGCAGCGTTACGACCATGCGTGGGCGCCCGTCCAACATCTGGAGAAAGTGCTATGCCCCTGCCCCGAGGGATTGTTACGCTGGTGGGCCGAGTCCCCGCGTGGGCACCTGATCCTCACTCACCTTCCCTCCCACTACGCGGAAGGTCCTCAAGCAGTGCGCAAGGAGCTGGTGGAGAACGTGGCCTACGTCTGCCTGAATGATCTTCTTCGTGACCCCCAGATCGCATTGCGAGCCGTGGCCTCTCTACTGGATCATCTCATGGGCTCCCATGGGGCTCCCCAGGGCAGATGGCTGTCGGACGGCGCGGGCGTAATACCAGCACTGGAGGATGTCGGGCAGAAAGTGCGGGAGTATGCCACCCTGGGTTATCTGGTGGATGTTGTGGAGATAACTGATTCTCGGGAGTACTTCGAGGCTGCTTTCACCATGTACCTCACTAACCGCAGGGATCTCAGGGTCGCCGACCCGCGTATAGAGAAGCTACTACACACCACCATCCTGTCTGAGTCTTTCTGGAGGAGAATCGCACCGACTCTGCCGCACACCGATTGATGTTCAAGGTTGGTACAACCCGGCGGAGATCTTCCTTTCCTACTCGCCTGCTACCACTCCTATGAGATCATACTCTATGGCACCGGTAATGCGCACCGCTACGATGTCGCCCACAAGGGCCTCCCCTTCCACGAGCACTAGCCCATCAATCTCTGGAGCATCGCGATAGGTTCGCCCCACACTGATACCATCACCAAAGCCTTCCACCAGCACCTCCATCTGCCGGCCTATTTGAGCCTTGTTAACCTGCAAGGATATCCTCTGCTGGAGCTCCATAGCGCGCTCATAGCGCTCATTCTTGACCTCGTCCGCTATCTGATTAGGAAGAGTCGCTGCTCGCGTGCCCTCCTCCGGCGAATAGACGAAAATGCCCACCTTATCAAAGGCACTGCGCTCCATGAACCCCAACAGAGCCGTGAACTCTTCCTCTGTTTCACCTGGATATCCCACAATGAAAGCCGTGCGCAAGGCGATGTCGGGCATTGCCGTACGGAGGTCCTCGATAATCGCCAGCGTTCTTTGCGTGTCGGCCGGCCTTCCCATGCAACGCAGCACGTCCGGGTGTCCGTGCTGCAGGGGCATGTCCAGATAGTGACACACCTGGGGGTGCCTGGCCATGACCTCAATGAGGTGAGGCGTGATGTGTTGGGGATAAGCATACATGATGCGCAACCATGAGAGATCAGGGGCAACCATCGTGATCTCCTTGATGAGTGTTGGCAAGGCATCGATCTCCCCCCGGTCTCTCCCATAGCTGGTGGTATCCTGAGCGATGAGGATAATCTCCTTGACTCCCAGACCTGCCAATTGGCGTGCCTCAGCAATGATCTCGGCCTGAGGCTTACTTCGCTGAGGGCCCTTGATCATAGGGATCGCACAGAACGCGCAGGGAGCTGAACATCCGTCGGCAATCTTGAGATAGGCATAGACACCCAGCCTGGCACTGCGTGGAAATGATCTCACCAGCGAGTAGTTGCCCTCCCTGATGAGATTCACCAACTCTCCGCCCTGGCGCCGTCGGCTCAGAAGGTCCAACAGAGACTCAATTTGAGTCCAGCGCCGCGTGCCGACCAGACCGTCTAGCTCTGGCACCTGCCGGCGCAGGGCGGTACCATACCGCTCTGCCATGCACCCCGCCGCGATCAGCATCTGTCCAGGCTGCTTGTGCCGGGCCATCTCCCGCAGAGCTGCCAACGACTCTTCTCTCGCCGTCCCAATGAACCCACAAGTGTTGACGATGATGTAGTCCGCATTCTCGGGCGATTCAGCCTCCACATGACCCGCCATCGTGAGCAATTGTGTCATCCCCTCTGAGTCCACCTGATTCTTAGGGCATCCCAGAGTCAGAATATGAAAACGCATCTCAACGCACCTGGCCCCTCTTAACACATACAAAGAACTGGCGAGCCATCAGGCCCACCAGTGATCCGCCTGTTCTCAGATACTCTCTTCACTCGAAGTGAAGCTATGGAGCGGCCCACTCCCAATCCACTACCTGACCGAGGTCTCCCAACGTTCCGATTTCTTCGCCGTTGACCGTTACTCTTACCCCACCTGCATTGCCACAGTGAAAGGTTACTCTCTCGAGTCCGGTCCACGACAGGCGCACGCCCGGCTCCAGCAACTCCCGAAGTACTTCCTCCCCGTCCACCGTGACTTCCAACCAGGTCTTCTCGACGACTTCGACAGAGACCCGCACGCCGATGAACGGTGTAGCGGTTGGCTCCGGAGTAGCCGTCGGGGGGCTGGGGGTCGCAGTAAAAGTGGCCGTAGGCTGTGTGGTAGGCACTGTAGTGGGTGGCGGCTCGGTTGGGGCCACGGCAACGGTGGCCAACGAGGTCGGGGTCGGGGTCAGAGTCGAGGTCGCGGTGGGTGTAGCGAAAGGGTTGTATTCCGTGTACCATTGATACCCCCACCACCCTGCTGCTATCAGTATGCTCAAAATCACGAGCACTCCCAGAATCCTGGAGAGAAGCAAGAGAGGAGGGGAACTGACCAGAGGCTCTTCCAATTGCTTGCCGAAAGAGACGGCAATTGCTTCCTCAGGAGGGGTGCCCCTTAACGCCAATGCCTTCTCGGGATCCAGGCCAAGGTAGATGGCGTAGTTGCGCAGAAAGCCCCGCACGTAGACTTCTGCAGGCATCTGCTCGAAGTCTTCCGCCTCCAGGGCTTCCAGATACTGCCTTCGGACTCTGGTATCTTCCTCCGCCTGCTCGAGAGAGATACCTTTGGCTTCCCTCGTGCTCTGCAGCAACTCCCCTAACTCGCCCATCCCTGCTCCCCTGAGATCCACGCCACGATGACCTGAATATATACTTTTATGCCTGGGCTGTCAAGCATTGCAGCACAATACCAAAGGACATCGTCGCGATCTTACGACGATGTCCTTCATCCCCCCATTCCTCCTACCCCGTCTGACCGGCAAGGCACAAACAAGATAGATGAACAGGACTACCCCATATCAACCGCGGACTGGGCCTGATTGAGTTTCTTCATCAGGCGCGATTTCTTGCGTGCCACGGTGTTTTTGTGAATAACACCCTTCTCTGCCGCTTTGTCCAGGGCACTGGTGGCCTGAACGGCCATAGCTCGGGCTTCGTCCAACTGCCCGGCCTCAATGAGCCGCTTCGTCTTCTTCACAAAGGTATATGCACGGGAGCGGACCAATCGGTTGCGGACTCTCCGCTTCTGGGACACCCGGAGGTGTCTCATTGCTGATGTAGTATTAGGCAAGGTCTATCCTCCTGCTAACTTAACTTATCGTGGAATATGATACTTCAAAACGCTTTTTTTGTCCAATTCGATTAGGGGGGACGTTAAGAGATAAGAGAAGGCTTCCGAAGTCTGGCGGCGGAGATATTCAAGCCGCTCACTGCCTCTATTCGCATCAAGCCCAAAAGGGTGGTATACTCGCCCCATTCACGAAAGGGAGGCCATCGACTGTGTCCATCAGCGACACGCAACCACAACACTATCGTAGAAACGCAGCTTGCCTGATCGGGGACTATGTCTGGTTCGGCGTAGGCATGTCCTTCATCAGCAGCGCGACGGTGCTACCCTCCTTCGTGCGGCAGCTCACCGACTCCACCATACTGATCGGCCTGGTCACTGCCATTCAGGCCGGTGGCTGGCTCCTGCCGCAGATCCTCGCAGCCAGGTGGATACGAGGGAGAACACGCGTGAAACGCTTCATCGTCATTCCTTCGATGATCGGTCGCCCTACATTCTGGATAACTGCAATCATCATCTCCCTCTTCGGTGTCCGCAGCCCGGGACTCGCATTGGCGGTGTTCTATCTGGGGTTCTTGCTCTTCTCTGCAGCCGATGGCGTAGCCAGTGTTCCCTGGTTCGACCTATTCGCAAAGGCCATACCTATTGCGCAGCGCGGGAGAACTATCGGAACGGCTCAGGTCATCTACGGCATCGTGGCCCTGGGGGTTTCCGGAACCATCGCCTATCTTCTGGGACCAACGAGTGCCTTGGGCTTTCCCAATAACTACGCGCTACTTTTCTTTCTATCAGGCATTGCCTTCATGCTATCTTTGCTGGCCATCGCCCGGATACATGAGCCAGAAGGAACGGTCTCATCCCCAGACTCCCCTCGATCTGGGTACCTGCGCCTGTTGTGGCGTATCTTGTCCCGTGATAGGGGCTTCGTCACACTTGTGAGCACCCATATACTGGTAGGTTACAGCGCCATGGCGTACCCATTCTATGTCATATACGCCACCGAGGTTCTGGGAATGAGTGCGCAGACCATCGGGGTCTTCGTTCTGGTCCAAACAGCAGGGGGTATTCTAGGCGGAGTCGTACTGGGATACCTGAATGAAAAGAGAGGAAGTGCTGCTGTAGTTGTAGCCCACATTGGCATCAGCCTAGCGCTGCCCCTTACTGGTTTCACGGTACATAGTCTGTCTGGAGGCGTTTCTCACTCCATATTGACCTATGTCTATATGTTTGTATTCCTGATCATGGGTCTGGCAAACAGTTCAATGATGCTAGGTTTCATCCCCCGTTACCTGGAAATCGCCCCCGAAACAGAGCGCCCTGTCTACATAGGGTTGGCTAATACCTTGAATGCGCTGACCCTGCTGGCTCCACTGCTTGGTGGCTGGATTCTTCAGGAGGGCTCCTACCCTATGCTCTTCATCGCCGCCGCCTGCTGCGCGGCACTTGCCCTCCTCCTTCGCCCGCGTGCCGCGGGGCATGGGAGAAGTGCCTGATCCCCGGCCCAATCCCTAATCCGACGAGCTACTATCGAAGATCTAGTGTTGGCACAATGCAACGCAATCTCACCGCCCCACAAAGTGACAGGGGCTTCTCTATTTGAGAAGCCCCTGGGTACCTCTTACAACTCGGTTACTCTAGTCGGAGTGGGAAAGCAGTTCTCGCAGCCGTCTCTCCACTTCTTGCTCACTACGCTCGTACTCCTCGGCCTCGCGTCCCAATTCCGCGCCGCTCTTGACTCCCATGGCCTTGCGAGTCGTGCCAATATCCTTCAGGGAGAGCTTCTTTTCCGGCCAAATAAGCTGCGCGCATGCGGCTAGCTCTGCCTTGCGGATCTTCTCTCTCTCTTTCTCAAGGTAGTTGCGGTCAGCCTCCAGGAGCACCATCCCTTGCGCCATAAGGCTGCTGCACTCCTTCATGACCTTCCTTTTCTCCTTCTCATCAACAGCACCAACGCGCTCGGCCAAGCTCTGGGCCATCTTGCGCGCATCCCTCATCTTGACGAACCATTCAGCGTTTTCCGCCCGGGAACGGCCCCGCTCAGGGAGAGCAACGATCTCCAAGACCAGGTAGGAGTAGTTGTCCAGGTCCTGGCCCTTGTGCTTGAGTCGCCCGGTGTTCTTCTCCACCACGAGTTGAGAGGCGTCAATGGCCGACAGGGGATACTCCGGATCCTTAGTGGCAATAAACACCCGGTACCCTTCGCGGAACTCAGGGTCCCCGAAATTGAAGTCCTTGCTGAAGCTGATGACCACCTCTCGCATGTCGGGAAGAAGCGCCTCCAGCACCTTTGTGGCCAGTAACGAAATAGTCTGCACAGACGCCCCCACCTTCGGATCCATAGAAATGGCTTTCGCAAAGGTGCCCCCTTTGATCACTCCGCTGAGGGCCTGCAGCCGGCTATTGCTATCCACATACACGTCAACGGAAATGCTCGGCCCATTGCCCACTGCCGGGACCAGTTCGATCAGATTGATATCCCTCACGAAGCGGGTAGGCGGTGGACCAAGCTTGATGGGATCATAGAAAGGAAGAATGCCTTTGACTCCCTCCAGCTCGACATACGTGCCACGGATTCCAACTTTGGAAGTAATGACCAGACGGGAGTTCTTGCTTAGCACCTGCTTCCAGAGCGGGCCCTCCGCCAGAATCTGAAGCGACCGGATTATGACGAAGTAATATCCTTCTCCCAACATAATCATACCATCATGCCCATGGTTGGGCCTGCGCACGTAATAATCTTCAATCCCGATGACTCCCGGCATACCTGAACTCCTTTCGTATCGCGTCTCATCAAGTCAGGCCCAGTCAGACCTGAGGATTGACCATCAAATTAGTCCCAATAGCATATCACTTTTGGAACACAGTGTCAAAGACAGACAAATCCCGTTTACCATAAACTGTCCGCTAGCATAACCACTAGCGGACAGAGATCAAATCCTTGAGCTCCTCAAACTTGCCTTCCGCTATGCCCTTGACCTCCATGATCTGCTCAATGCTTTCAAAAGGCCCCTGCTCCTGCCTATAGTGAATGATGCGCTCCGCGTAAGCGGGCCCTATGCCCGGCAGGGTATCCAGCTCTTCTGCCGTGGCAGTATTGATGTTGACCTTTCCGCTCCCGCCGAGACCCACCACAGGGCCTGTCACAGGGCCTGCACTTGACTGCACCACAGGCAAATCTGTCTCCCCCTGCTTCGGCACATGCACCTTCTGTCCATCGCTGACCCAAGCAGCCAGGTTGATACGATCCAGATCGGCGTCCTCGACAGCACCACCAGCCAACTCCAGAGCCTCTTGCACTCTGCTTCCTTGGTCAAGTGAATACACACCAGGATGCAACACAGCTCCACTGATATGCACTCGCATCGGGGCCAGCGTCATCGTAGGAACCAACGTCGCCGTGGGAGCGAGAGTAGGTGTGTGGATGACAATAGTCGCTTCATCCGACTCGGGGGTTCGCAGAAAGAGAACTCCTCCCAAAGTGATGGCGTAGAGCAACGTCATGACCACGTAGCCTCGATACTTCTGCATCCAGTTGCCCATCTGTTCCCCCAAAAGAATAATCCCTAATACCCAACGATTAGTAATTTAACTCGGTAACCAAATGCGAATCCCGGTGTTGTAATTCCTGGAGGTAGAACCTATGGCAAAACCGCTAACGATTACCCTGACCGGCGAGCAACGACGCGAACTCGAGCTGGCTCGAGCCTATCACGAACGGCCCTATGTCCGTGAGCGAGCATCAGCTATCCTCAAGATCGCCAATGGCTTGCCCGCCCGCCAGGTCGCGTTGCGTGGTCTAATGAAACCCCGTGACCCTGATACCGTATATGCCTGGGTGCGTCGCTACCGGGAAGAGGGCCTCAAAGGACTACTGGTCAAACCCGGGCGCGGGCGCAAACCCAACAGCTCACCTCTCTCGGCCTAAGATATCAGCTTCCCGCCCTCACAGTCGCCCCAACCCGCCCCGCCAGAATAGGAAGCCCCACGTTCACTGCAATTCTTGAAATACTCCGTGGCCGCTTCGCCACGCAATCCTTGCCGCCTCCTTTGAAACCGGGCTGCTCATGCCCCGATGTACACCCTGCTACCCTGGGCTGTCTTAACCACGTCAATTCGCGTTGGGAAAGCATCCCTCAACTCATCGATATGGGTGATGACCAGGATACGAGCGAAGTCATCTCGAATGGCATTGATGGCCTCCACCAAACGCTCGCGTCCCTGCGCATCTTGCGTGCCAAACCCCTCATCTATGACCAGGGTCTGAAGCTGGGCGCCAGCGCGACGGGCCAGCAATTTGCTCAAGGCAATACGTATAGCGAAGTTAACTCGGAACGCCTCCCCTCCCGAGTAGAGCTCGTAACTGCGGGGACCAAGTTCATCGGAGATGCTGATTCCCAGCGTCTCCACAGTATCGCCCTTCAACGTGGTACGCTGCGTGTCAAAATGGACGTGCATGCGCCCATCGGTCATGCGCGCCAAGAGAGCATTGGCCTCATCTTCGATCTCCGGGAGGGCCACCTCTATGATCATCGCCTGTAGCCCCTTCTTCCCAAAGGCCAGGCGTAGTTCATCATATATACCTTTCTCCTCAGCCACCGCGCGTTCCCTCTTCAGGACCCCTACACGCTCTTTCTTGAGGTAGCGACAGTGTTCTAGCTTCTGGCGAGCCGCTCCCAGGTGCAATCGGGCATCCGCTTCCTGGCGACGCAAAGCTTCAACCTGCTGACCCGCATCCTGTAGCTGCTCCAACACTTGTGGAAGGGCCATGATCTCCCGGGCGATTTCGCCTCGCTCTCCCCTATCTTTCTCCAGCCTTCGACGGTCCCGCTCCTCAGTAGATCTGAGAGCCCTTAGCACCGTCTTCTCTTCCTCTATGTGAAGTAGGGCGGTTTCCTGCTCCTTTTTCTCTGCTTCGTAGTGCCTCAGGCCCTCAACCTCCTGCCTCAAGGCATGGTGAGCGTTCGCATCGTAACCCAAGTGGGCAATCTGCACCTGAATACCCTCCAGGCGTAACCGCTCCTCGGAAGCGAAATCGCCAGCCTCTAGCTGCGCGCCCAGTACCGTGCTCTCCTGCTCTAGGCCAAGCAATTGCTCATCAGCAGCCACAGCATCGCTCACAGCCTGCTCTAGCTGCCCTTCCTGCTTCTGCCCCTTCGCCTTCTCGCGCAATTCAGCGCCCAACTCTCTGATTCGCTTCTCCAGAGTTGCCACGCGACGATTTGCTTCATCGGCACTCCGCCTGTTGGCCCGATACTGCTCCCCCCGATGCTTGCCGTCCCGCTCCAACTCCTCGAGGATGCGCCGCCGGTGGTCTGCCGACAGATCCTGCCCACACAGCGAGCAGACCGCACTGGCCTCCCTGAGTTGGTCAATGCGCTCCTTCAGAGTTTCCATTTCTTCTCGGAGCTGACTATTCATCGCTTCCAACTGAGCAACTGTTGCTGACAGAGTTCTTATCTCTCCTGTTGCCTCTTCGCGTTCAACATCGAGTTCAGCCGCTTCGCGCAGCTTTTCCTTGACCGCCAACAGGCTCGTCTCAAGGCCAACGCGCCGGGCTGCCACCAGCTTAAGTTCCGCTGTCTTCCGGAGCAGTAGAGTGCGCCGCGTATCCAGCTTTGCCACAGCATCAGCTATGGCGCGCGCCAGCGACTCTCGCTTCTCATTCAAATCCAACAACTGCGAGAGTACCTGATTGAGGCCTTGCTCCTTGATCCTCGCCTCGCTCAAGCGTTCGAATCCCGCCTCGATCTCCTTCCGTCTGGCCATGATCTGTTGATAGTGCGCCAGTCGCTGATCGTGCTCCTCGATTTGACCCTCTGTATCAGAGAGATCCTTCTCCTGAATAGCGATTCTTGACTCCATCTCCTTCAACTGCTTCTCATGCAATCTCAATTCCTGAGTCCGCCCACGAAGAGTCTTGAGCCTCTCCTGCTCCCTTACGAGCGTTTCGCCAGATTGCTCGACGCCAGACTGAGCCTCTGCGACTTCCTGCTCGTACCGGGGCTTGTTCGCCAATTCCCGATCCATCTCCTGGATACGGGCCGCAATCTCGCGTTGTTCCGTATCCCTGGCTCGGGCCAGTTCCTTAGCGCGCTGTTCGTATCGGTCATAAAGCCCCAGGCCCAGGATATCAGCGAGAACCTGCTTTCGCTGGGCCGGTGGCTTGACAGTGAACTCGTCCGCCCGTCCTTGCAACAAGAAAGAGGAGTTTATAAAGGTCTCGTAGTCCATGCGCAGGACGTCATTGATCGTCTTCTGAGTCTCCCGGATAGTAGGCCCGGTCAACGACCGGAACTCCTCTTTGTGCTTGACTTGGAACTCCAGGACGCTCCGACCCTGCTTCCGCGAGTCTCGTTTGCGAATGACCCGGTAGTGATTATCTTTCAACGAGAACTCGAACTCTACCTCCATTTCCTGCTCGCCAAGGGTGATGAGCTCATCATCCCGCTTGGCGCGGGCCATCCCCCAGAGAGCCCAGGTCATGGCATCCAATAGAGCCGATTTCCCGTGACCATTATCACCGGTCAGACACGCCAGGTGAATGCCGGTGAAGTCCAGTGGATCGACTTCTCCACGATAGCACATGAAATTGCGCAGTTGAATTTTCAAGGGAATCATGAAGTGCGCACCTCACAGCATGGACTTGACTGAGAACCGCATTGGGCTGAAGCCGCCGGCAGGTGTTCCTTGGCCCACTCGATGTCCAGCTCCTGTAGCTTGGCCAGCGTAGGCACGCCCGTTTGAGGATCCCAGCCCATCATTCCATAGAAGATAGTCAGATTCTCATCTAGGACGCTGGGATCGATGGGCTTCTCGTTGAGCGTGCCGCTGACAAACGTGGTCCGCATACGTGGTGGCAGGACGTCATCGGCACGAGTGAGGCCTTCGCGCAAGTTAAAGACACGCGCCATCGTGACCCCTCGCTCCGCTACTTTGAGCTGCTCCCACACGTTCGTTTGCCATCCCGTGATCGCTCTGATGAGCTCCATCTTCTGATCGCTTGACCAAGAGATGAAGGCACATAGGCCCAGATGATTATCCAGCCATTTCCAGTTGGTGACCAAGGTGTAGGCTCGTACCTTATCGGCGTTGAGCTCGGTTTGAGACACGGAGCGATAGATGCCCAGAGACTGAAGATCCTCCCCCAACACATCTCTGTCAAGCACCCCATCCCAGATATTGTGCATGTGATCAGCGCCGGTGGGCGATACAGCGTATCCCAGAGCCTGTCCGTGACGGGTGCGACACTCATGCATGGGGAAGGGTTGGCCTTTGACGGCCAGCACGAAGCGCTCGGCTCCACGTCCAATCCTGGCCGCGGCCCGCTGCGGCCCCTCTGCGAGAAGGTCGCCCAGGCCCTCGCGTTCTCCGATCTGCCGCACGATCTCAACCATGGCCTCTGCATTGCCGAAACGCAATTCCAACCCGCCGGTATCCTCGGTCGTCAGAATGCCTTCCTCAAAGCATTCCATGGCGAAGGACACGGCCACGCCAGTGGAGATGGTATCGAGACCATAGGCCTGGCAGGTCTCATTTGCCTTGCTTATCGCTCGAAGGTCGTCCACGCCGCAGTTGGAGCCGAATGCGGCGATTGTCTCGTACTCAGGGCCACCGTATTCCCGATCAACCTGGTAATCCTGATCGTTGACCTCCACCACCCGTTTGCAGCGAATGGGGCAGGCGTAGCATCCTCCCCTGTCGACGAGGATGGTGTCACGCATAGTAGTGCCGCTGATCTTGGCCGCACCTTCAAACTGCCCATCCTGGAAGTTTCTCGTTGGCAGAGCCCCGATGGCGTCGAGGTCCTCGACGCCGCCACTGGTACCGGTGTCGTGCAGACTCTGGCTCCAGGAGTTCTCTTTCCAGTGCTGAGCCATCCACTTGCCCAGGCCCTTGACAGCTTTCGGATCGGCGACAGCGATGGCGGCTTTCCCGCGGATCGCAACAGCTTTGAGGTTCTTGGAGCCCATCACAGCCCCCATGCCCGTGCGCCCGGCTGCGTGCTTGAGATCGTGTATCACACAAGCGTAGCGCACCAGCCTCTCCCCACCACGCCCGATGGCCGCTATGCGGGCTCGATGATCGCCCAGTTCAGCCTGTATGGCACGTTGGCAGTCCAGCGTGCTCAGGCCCCAAAGATGGTCTGCCGAACGGATCTCGGCTTCTCCATCGTGTACCCAAAGATAGACCGCCTCTTGGGACCTGCCTGTAACCAGGATAGCATCAAACCCGGCGTGTTTCATTTCGGCACCGAAGAAGCCTCCCACGTCTGCCTCACCGTATCCTCCAGTCAGAGGCGACTTGGCGCCAACAGCATGGCGTCCTGCGCCCGCGACTGGAATCCCCGTGATGGGGCCAGCCGCAAAGATGAGCAAGTTGTCTGGCCCAAGGGGATCTGCTCCTCGGGGCACTTCTCGCAGCAGGTAGTAGCCAATGAAGCCGTTTCCGCCAACGTAGCGGCGGTAGAAACTATCGGGTGGTTCCTCGATCTCCAATCTCTTCTCTGTCAGATTAACTCTCAGAATGCGGCCCGCATATCCTTTCGGCATAATGAATCTCCCTTTACGGTATCGATACTCAGTCGCCTGTACACTAATGATACCACAAACACGAACAGATTTCAATGCTCCATGCTCTGTCAATTGTCGGTCGGCGGAGCCGAGTTTCCCCGGGGACAGGGGGAAGGTTCCTTTTGCCACAGTAAGACCTTCGTGATATAATAGCAACGCCTTAAAACAAGGAGGGGGGGACTCCAGATGAATGGTGGAAATGTAACAACGGAGGGGGCGACTGGACGTCGGCTCGTTCTTACTATTCTACCCGTGATCATATTGGCCGGGGCTATGGTTCTTGGGTATCTCTTGTACGCGACCCTGAAGGACTACGTGGCCCATGCAGAGGTACCCTTTCTCCCCAGTGACCCTGTCGCGACCCACGTCGAGAAGGGCCGCGCGAAAGAGGAGGATCTGCCTGATCTGGCAAAGAAAGAGCGCGCCACGATACTGCTCCTGGGAATTGACCAGCGGGGAGACGAAGCTGGGCCCTGGCGCACTGACACCATGATCGCTCTGACTGTTGACCCCGCCACTAATACAGCCGGTATGCTATCAATACCTCGAGACCTCTGGGTAACAGTGCCTGGCTTCGGTGAGCACAAGATCAACACGGCACATTTCATCGGTGACGTGGAAGGATATCCTGGTGGTGGGCCAGCGCTGGCCAAGAAGACCGTTCGCAACCTCCTAGGGGTCCCCATAGACTACTATGTGCGCGTGAACTTCACCGGTTTCGAACGACTCATTGATGCTATCGGCGGGATCACCGTGGACGTAGAGAAACCAATAGACGATGACAAGTATCCCGACGGCAACTATGGCTACACAGAAGTGCATATACCCGCTGGCATTCAGCACATGGACGGCAAGACCGCTCTCCAGTATGCTCGTTCTCGCCACGGCACCAGTGACTATGACCGCTCCCGGCGGCAGCAGAAGCTACTGATGGCTGCCATGGACAAGGTCCTCAGCATGGACATCTCCCTAGCCCGCATCCCTGAAATCCTCCGCATCGTCGGAGACTCAGTACAAACGGACCTCAATCTGAGTGAGCTGACCACTTTGGCAGGGGTTGCCAGGGAGATCGAGCTAGAGAGCATTAAAACTGCCGCTATTGATGAATCGACAACCCAGCCGGCGACTACTCCCTCAGGCATGTGGGTAGCCATCCCTGACAGGGATGCCGTCCGCATGTTGCGGGATGAAATCTTCCCCTCCCCCTCCCCTACTGTCCCAGCAGTACAAACCGTAGACAAGGACAAAGTACTTTCTGAATCAGCCCGTATCCAGATACTCAACGGAACTCTGGTTTCCGGCCTGGCACAACGTACCGCCACCCTCCTGCGAGAAGAAGAATACCTGGTAACCGGTTACGGAAATGCAGACAGGGGGGACTACGCCACCACCATAATCGTCGATCTCACCGGCAATGCCTATACCACCCAGTCTCTAGCCCGGATGTTTCGCGTTGAACCTGAGAACATCCTCTCCAGATCCGAAGCAAACCCCGAAGCCGACATTCGCCTCATTCTGGGCCAGGACTATGCCGCCGTTGAGCCGCAACCGTAGGCGAAAGCCACGTAAGAGAGTTACAAAAGGCACATGACCAGACCTCGGAGATCTTTGACTGAATATCGATAGGCTCAAATCAGCTTAGAACCGCACAGATCCGATACGGAGCACTCGCGGTACACACCTCTCAGGTCTCTCTCGCAACACCCTCAGCCAGCCAGGGCAATCGCGTTTACTCATTCTCGTCCCACCAAAGATACCCAAGCGGGCTTGTTTGCCCGGTCACGTCCCACACGAGCGTCCAGATTGCCCCTCTACAGAGAGCGCCCTGTGAAAACCGGCTAAATGCGATTGCCCTGCCTCACCCAGCCAAAGAATTTGAGATAAGGACTCTCCGCTGGCCCATCCACACAATTTTCGGGGCCATTTGGCAAGTCCACGGGAGTGCAACTGAAAAACCCGTACACTAGAAACGCCGTTAACTGAAAAGCCGCCACTGAGCGCCTACTCGGCATGCCTTCTGGGGCGTCAAGCGGCACTTCTTGGAGGTCGTACTGGTAAAAGCGCTACCTTCAGGCCATCAAGATCGACATAAGGCTTATCTCAAAATGTCTGACCTGAGGATTGGATACTTGCGTAAACTCTAGGTTGGTAGTAAACTTCCTCAGAGTCAGGTTGGGCGAAGGTGCCGGTGGCTTCGGGGCAATTCGTCCCGTCCTGCCGGATATGTAGTGGAGAGGTGAAGAATGAGCGGGAGCAGAATCCAGGCCGGTGGTCTGATTCATAATAATCACGTGGCAATGATCGGTATGATGGACATTCCATCACACCCAGGAGTAGGCGCTACGCTCTTTTCTGCGATGAGCGACCAGGGAATCAATGTCGAGCTTATTGTGCACCTGATTGATCTAGAGGAGCGGGATCATATCGTCCTGTGTGTAGACCGAGAAGACCTGAGTCAGGCTTTGACGGTGGCCGAGCGCATACGAGGGGAAGTTGGTGGAAAAGCCATTACCAGTGACCCAGAGGTGGCGTTGGTGAGTCTCTTCGGGCCGGATTTCCGTGAGCAGCGCGGTGTTGCTCACCAGATGTGCCAGGCCCTGGGGGACCATGGCATCAACATCCGTGGGATAAGTACTTCTCTCTCAACCATCACATGTATGATCCGGGCCGACCGCTTGGATGAAGCCATCAGGGCTCTGCGCGACGCGTTCTCGTTGGCTTGACGGAGACTCCATGAGCACACAGCAACCAAAGCTAGGCACCATCGTGAGCATCATCGGCCCTGTGATAGACGTCTCTTTCAAGGGTGGGGAACTACCCTCTTTGTTGAGTGCGTTGACCGTTGGCGACAGCGAGCGTGGCGTCACCATCGAAATCTTGGAGCACCTTGATCGTCACACGGCGCGGGGCATTGCAATGGAGTCAACGGAGGGACTGCGTCGGGGCATGACAGTCGAGGATACCGGTGTCCAAATACAGGTGCCGGTGGGGAAAGAGACGCTGGGGCGTGTGTTCAATGTGCTGGGAGAGCCTATCGATGAAGGACCGGCCCTGGTTGAGGTACAGACGAGGAGCATTCATCAGCCGCCCCCTCCATTTGTTCAGCAGAAGCCCTCGACGGACATCTTCGTTACCGGATTGAAGGTCATTGACCTATTGGCTCCCTATGTGCGAGGAGGCAAGATCGGCCTATTAGGCGGCGCTGGGGTGGGCAAGACGATGCTGATCATGGAGCTGATCCGGCATACTTCCGCCGAGCACCAGGGAGTATCGGTCTTTGCCGGCGTGGGCGAACGCACTCGTGAGGGTAACGAGCTCTACCTCCAGATGAAGCGCACTGGGGTGCTCGACGACGCTGTGCTGGTATTCGGGGAGATGAACGAGCCACCAGGGGCACGTTTCCGGGCAGCACTAACGGCTATGACCATGGCCGAGTACTTCCGAGATGTCGAGCATCAGGACGTCTTGCTCTTCATCGATAACGTCTTTCGTTATATCCAGGCTGGCAGCGAGGTGTCGGCTTTGCTGGGTCGGCTGACCAGCGCGGTAGGCTACCAGCCCACGCTGGCCACGGAGGTGGGTGCCCTGGAAGAGCGCATCGTCTCCACTTCAAGCGGTGCCATTACCTCCGTTCAAGCGATCTACGTGCCGGCTGATGACCTGACCGACCCGGCTCCCGCTTCTACCTTTGCCCATCTCGATGCCACGGTGGTGCTCTCGCGCCAGTTGTCCAGTCAAGGTTTCTATCCAGCCGTTGACCCATTGGAATCGAGTTCGCGGCTTCTTGACCCTCGCATCATCGGGGACGAGCATTATCGGGTGGCGACGCGCGTACGTGAAATCCTGACGCGTTACACAGAATTGCGGGATGTGATCGCCATCCTGGGCATTGAGGAATTGGCTGAAGAGGACAGGTTGTTGGTGCGACGGGCACGCAAGGTGCAACGTTTTCTCACACAGCCTTTTATAGTCGCCGAGGAGTTCACTGGGCAAGCGGGAGTCTTTGTGCCTCTCGAAGAGACGGTGCGTGGATTCCGGATGATCATTGACGGTGAGTTAGATGACATCCCGGAACAAGCTTTCTACATGACTGGCGCTATCGAGAGCGTACTGCGGAAGGGAGGCAGAGGGCATGGCCAAGACGATGCAGTTGGAGATCCTCACTCCCGATAAGCTTATCCTAAACACCGATGTAGAGGCGATTCGCGTACAGCTCTCTGACGGGTGGTGGGGCATCCTGCCGGGACACGCGCCTTTCATGGCGCAAGTTCTTGCTGGCATCATGCTCTATCGTCGACAAGGAAACACGCGCTATGTGGCATTGTACCAAGGTACTGTTGAAGTGCAATGGTTCTCGGAGAAGCCAAACCGTGTACTGGTACTGACCGCTGCTGCTGAAAAAGGTGAGGATCTGAGTACCTTGGAAGATGCGTTGGAGCGACAGCGCGTCCAGTTGAAGCAGATTGACCGAGAGGCCCACATCGAATTCACGCGGGCAAGGATGGCCCTGGCGCGGGCGTTGAGTGAGTCGGCTGAACTGCCGCCGCTGGGGCCGAGTGTGATGTAGCACTTCCGAGGTCTCCGAGGGGGGAAATGAGGGCATGAACGACGAGCGGTTCCGTCCCGCGCAGCAGGAGCCAGAGGAGACTCCCCAAAGTCCCCCCGACAGGGGCGAGGTAAGGCCCGAAAGCTTCTGGCACTTGGTGGCTCAGGCAAGCACATTGGGCTGGAATCTGATGGTGCCCATCGTGGGCGGAGTACTGCTGGGACGCTACTTGGATGACACGTTAGGCAAGGAGTTCACATGGACCCTCTCACTGCTGTTCATGGGAGTAGCGGTGGCGTTTAACAATTTGTACGCCATGTATATCGAACAAACCGATGCCAAGTCGGTCCGTGAGCGAATCAAGAAACGCCAGCGGGGAGAAAATAATCTGGATGAGTCGGAACAGAAAGGGAGTAAGAAGTAGGGAGTAGGTAGTATGGGAAGGATTTTGCATTTTCGGCAGTTGGAAGTTTGGCGGGAATCCCACAGGTTGGTGTTGATGGTATACCAGGGCACGAAGGGATTTCCTGGCGACGAGCGGTTTGGGCTGATTTCACAGATGCGCCGGGCAGCCATCTCAATACCGGCCAACATTGCGGAAGGGTTCAAACGACGCGGAATCCAAGACAAAATCCGCTTCTACAACATCTCAGAAGGCTCCCTGGAAGAACTCAAGTACTTCTTTGTTCTCTCAAAAGACCTGGGCTACATTTCATCTAACGACGATTTGATGGCCCAAGCGGAAACCGTTGGACGTCTCCTCAACGGTTTCATTGCCAGCACCGAGCGTCGCCGATAACCTACTCCCTACTCCCTACTCCTTACTCCTTACCAAAGAGAGTGAGAATCATGAAATCCATAAACAATCCACTCACCCTGGTGCTCCTGATCGCACTGGTGATTGGTCTGGCCCTGGTCAGTAGTGCGTTGCAGGGGCCATCTGCCGAAGCAGAAGAGCCGGATGTTGCCAGGGAGCTAATCCCACACGTGGTCTTCACTGTCGGACCGTTGGAAGTGACATCGACGGTAGTCAATACCTGGGCGATGATGCTCCTATTAGGTGTGGGGGTATGCCTGGCTGGGCGCAATCTCAAGCTGCGTCCGGGCCTGGTGCAGAACGCGTTGGAGTGGATCGTCGAAGGTATCGAAGGGTTGATCCGCGAAATGGTGGGCGTCGAGGACACGGCGATTTTCTTGCCTGTCGTGGGAACTCTGGCGTTTTTCATCGGCACCGCGAACTTGATAGGCCTGCTTCCAGGCTTGAAGTCTCCGACACCGGATATAAATACACCGCTTGCCATGGCACTAGTTGTCTTTTTCAGTGTACCGTATTATGGCATTCGCACGCGCGGCGTTTGGAAGTATCTCAAGCACTACGTTGAACCGATCTTCCTGATGTTGCCCATCGAAATCGCGGGCGAGATTGCGCGCACTTTCTCGCTCACCTTCCGGCTGTTCGGGAATATTCTGGGAGAAGAGATCATCATAAGCATTCTGTTTGTTGTGATGCCCCTCTTTGTGCCGGTGCCGATGATGCTGTTCAGCATCTTCACCGGCCTACTTCAGGCCTACATCTTCACGCTTCTAACTTGTGTCTACATCAGCGGAGCGATCAAGGCGCATAAGTAACCGCTCAGATCTCCGAGGTCGAAACCTCGGAGATCTTTGAGCACAAATCACGAAAAGGAGAGATGACGAAATGGATTGGAACAACTTGCCGTGGGATAAAATCTTTGTATTGTTGACGGTCTTGGTCTCTGGAGTGGGCGTCATTGCGGGCATCCTCGTACCGGCTATTGGGCAGATGGTTGTCGCCTCGATGGGGTTAAAGGCGATTGCTCGACAACCGGAGGCAGGCGATCGCATCAATAGCATCGTTCTGCTTTCTTTGGCCATGCTGGAGTCGTTGGCTATCTATGTATTGGCAGTTATACTGATCCTGATCTTTGCCAACCCCATGCTGAAGTATATCATCAACGTGGGGTAGTTCGGGCTACTGGAAATCAGATGGGGGGAGAGGGTTGTTTCGCTCCCCACGTTAGCTCTGGGAGATCCTTCGACGTACTCAGGATGTTAATCTTTCGACTAACCCAAGATGTGGGTCTGGGGAAGCGGTTAGAGGAACGCAGGAGGGGCAGGCTGATACAGATGAGAGGTGGTTATGCTTGATATTAGCTTGAGCACGCTGCTTTTACAGGTCACCAATTTCCTGATCATGGTCTTTATCTTGGCTCGCTTTCTCTTCAGACCACTGCAAGAGATGCTCGACAGACGTGCGAGCCAGGTGACAAAGGCGGTGGATGAGGCGCAAGAAGCTACTCGTGAAGCAGAGAGGTTGAGACTGGAGTATGAGAGAAGGCACGGAAACATAGACGCTGAAGTTGTGGCGCTCAAGAATGAAGCGCGTGTTGTCATTGATGAAACACGACAGCAGATGATCCAAGAGGTCCATCAGGAGATCGAGGCCATGCATGCGCGTGCACGGGAGGAGATCGAACGACAGAGGGTTGATGCGCTGCGCCTGCATCGCAATCAGATTGGCGAGCTCGTGACTGCACTTACTAGCCGCATGATGAAAGACATCCTCAATCCGCAAATGCATCAAGCTTATCTGGATGCTTTCATCAATCAACTGCGTCTTGTGCAATTCGATGGTCGTGTCTCTACAGATGGAGAGGAAACCATTGCAGCCGAACTGATCACTACGATTCCCTTGGCCCAGGAGGGCAAAGCGCAGATCATGACCTCGCTAGAGACGGTGGTGTCACATGCTGTTGATCTGGTGTGCCGTGTTGATGCGGGGCTGATCGCTGGCGCGATGGTGCGTCTGGGTGATACGCTGATTGATGGCAGCCTGCAGGGGCAACTCCAGCAACTGCGTAGCCGGTATGAGGCAGAACATGAGGCAGAAATTGGATAAGCCTGCCGCAGCTTCCCCGCTGCACACAGACGATTTGCTGGATATAATTGCTCGTCTGGGCGATGAGCAGCGTTATCAGCTCCGTAAGACCGATCTCACGCATGATCTAGAGACCGAGTATCACATCTCAGCTCTGCATGGGCTCATTGACCAGTACGGCTACAGCTTGTCAGCACAGAGCGTGGGCTCGGTCAAACAATTAGGTGATGGCGTAGCTATCGTATCCGGCCTGCGCGGGGTAATGGTGGATGAGTTGGTACTGTTTCCTGATGGTACCTATGGCCTGGCGCTGGACCTGGGGCATGACTACGTGGGTTGCGTGCTATTGGGGACTGATGAAGATATTCACGCGGACGACATGGTCAGAGGCACGAAGCAAGTGATCGATGTGCCAGTAGGCGAACCGCTTCTGGGTCGTGTTGTCAACGCGCTGGGCCAGCCCATTGATGACCTGGGGCCGTTGAAGGCCAAGTCGCGTCGTCCTATAAACTACCCAGCATCGAGCTTCATCCAGCGTTCCCCTGTGAGTGAGCCGCTCCAAACTGGCATCAAGGCCATTGACTCTGTCATACCGTTGGGGCGTGGGCAGCGCGAATTGATCATTGGCGACCGGCAGATCGGCAAGACTGCCATCGCCGTGGATACTGTTATAAACCAACGTGACCAGGGCGTCTACTGCATCTACGTCTGCATCGGGCAGAAGATGTCCACCGTGGCGCAGATTGTGGAGACCTTTCGTGAGCACCGGGCGCTAGACCATACGACGGTTGTGGTGGCCGGTGCTGAGGAGCCTCCCGCTATGCTCTATTTGGCTCCCTATGCTGGTTGTGCTATGGCGGAAGCGTTCATGTATGCTGGCCAGGATGTGCTGGTCATATACGATGATCTGACTAAACATGCTATCGCATACCGCCAGCTCTCGTTGTTGCTGCAGCGACCGGCGGGGCGTGAGGCATATCCAGGCGATGTCTTCTACTTGCATTCTCGTTTGCTCGAACGTTCTGCCCGACTCTCCGCAGCATACGGTGGGGGGAGTATGACTGCTTTGCCCATCATCGAGACACAGGCCGGTAACATCTCGGCCTATATTCCCACCAACCTCATCTCGATCACCGATGGGCAGATCTACCTGACCACACAACTATTTAATCAGAACATCCGCCCGGCCATTGATGTAGGACTATCCGTCTCCCGTGTGGGTGGTGCAGCCCAGAACAACGCTATGCGCGCGGTGTCGCGCCACCTGTCGCTCGATATCGCCCAGTTCCTGGAGTTGCAGATATTTGCTCGCTTTGGCACGGAGTTAGACAAGGCGACGAGGGATCAGTTGGCGCGGGGCGAGCGCGTGCGTGCAATCTTGACCCAGCCTCAGTACGAGCCCATCCCGGTCGCATACCAAGTGGTCGTGATCTACGCTGCTGGGCAGGGATACCTGGACGACATCCCCATCGAGCAGGCGCATCATTTTGTGAAGCTCTTGATCGACTTTCTGCGCCAACAATGTTCCGGACTGCTAGCTGAGTTCTCCATCGGTCACTGGAGTTCTCTCCTGGAGACAGACTTGAGAAGCGCGCTGGAGAGTTTCAAGGAGCACGCATGGCGCAGGTAGCTAGCGAGATACAGCAGCGTCTCCACAGCCTAGAGGACATTCGACATCTGTTGCGTTCGATTCGGGCCATGTCGGCGATCCGCTGGCGGCGGGCGCGAGCGCGGCTGCAATCAGCGCAGCAGTACGCCAACGACGTGGACCGGCAACTTGCGCTGGCCACAACCTTCCCCACTGCGTTGACTCGTGGCGTGCACAATGCTCGTTTTGGTGGTGCTTCTCCTGCTGTAAACCGGACCAATGCCGTGACCGAAGGGCGAGTGGGGTTGATTGCCTTGACCTCTGACCGTGGTCTGTGTGGTACATTCAATGTCGGCGTGGTGGCCCACGCCTTGGACTTCATTGAACGTGAACGACAGAGAAAGCGGGAGGTCAAACTCATCTCTCTGGGAGGATATGGGGAGAAACTATTCTGCAGGGCTGGATGTGAGTTGCTCTACACGGAGCATTTCCCGCTCACCCATGCGGTTTCCTTTGTGGAAGCGCGGGACATTGTAGCCAAGGTCAAGCGGCTCTACGAAGCTAGAGCTTTTGATACCCTCTACCTGATCTACAATCAGTTCATCTCGTTTGGGCGGTTTCGGCGGGTCGAGGTGCGTTTGTTGCCACCCGACCTGGCTGCCATTTGGCGTAGTGCTCGAGGATCTTCTAGCGACGGACGTCCCCTCGTACCGGAGGATCTTATGCTGGGCACATCGCCACAGGCTCTTCAAGACTTCTTGCTATGGGAGCACTTAGCCATGCAAGTCTACCGGGCGCTGATTGAGTCAATGGTTAGCGAACAAGGGGCGCGCTTGCAGACGATGGACGCGGCGATTGCCAATCTGGACGAACGCGTGGAACAGTTGCGACTTCAGTATCACGCAGTTCGTCAGGAGAGCATCACCCAAGAGGTGTTAGCGGTACAAAGCAATGCGCGTAGTGGGCGTTTAGATGGTACGGCGCGCATCTGACGTCGAAGGAAAGCTATCCATGAAGTTCATCGTCAGCGTTGTGAACATGGATGACATCCGGTCATTGGTTGATGTCCTGCTGCCAAAAAGCCGCCACTGAGCGCCTCCTCGGCATGCCTTCTGGGGCGTCAAGCGGCACTTCCCGGAGGTCGTACTGGTAAGAGCGCTACCCTTAGGCCACTAAGACCGAATCAAGGCTTATCTGAAAATGTCTAAGCCCCAGCCACTTTTCAAGTGAAAACAGTCCACTTTTTAAGTTCAAATGACACGCCAGCCACTTTTCTTGACAAGGTCCTGCACTTGTGATATAATTCACAACGGTCGCTGAAGACATTTCGGTGGTGGGAAAACTGGCTTCTATCAGGCTCTCTCCTGACTATCAAGGGCGACAGGCTAAGGGGGGCCACTTCTGTCTTGTATCAACTGAAGGCTTTTGCCCAGTCACATGGGATCTCAGCCCTTGGCGATCCATACCATTGTGATGAGGTACGCAGGGTGCGAAGGCCCTTTTTTCTTGCCCCAGGACAGAGACACGGCATTGTTTGCCTGGCGAGACTCTTGGTTCAGTCGTTCTCATAAAGTAGCCACCGCGCGGAGGACACAGCATGACGCTGGAAGAAGTCCTGACTATCATCGAAGGTAAGGTCATCTCGTCTCAGGTGGACCTGAGCTGCGAGGTACGCATGGCGTGTGGGGCAGACTTGATGAGCGATGTGCTCTCTTTCACTCACGCTGGGACCATATTGTTGACAGGACTCACCAATCCGCAAGTCGTCAGGACGGCCGAGATGGCTGAGATCACTGCTATCGTCTTCGTCCGCGGCAAGCTGCCCCCCCCAGAAACGGTCTCCTTGGCTGACAGCAAAGGGATACCCCTTCTGGCTTCCAAGTACACCTTGTTTGAAACCTGTGGACGATTGTATGGGGAGGGGCTACCCAGTTGTGGCCTCTTCGAGCCGGTACTGAAGCGATGGCAGAAAGTCTTCGAAAGTGCTCCTGATGTCAATGCCTCTCGTCGTGTTTCCTAGTCTGCGATGATGCTAAAGAAGATCTGCCCGAAGGCCTCGCGACGGCGACGACCGAAGGACACATAACC
>JAKLPW010000348.1 GCA_022013675.1 Anaerolineae bacterium
CCAAGGAGGTACTATGACCACCAAGCAGAACGCAGATGAAATCCGACAGTCAGTACGAGAGAGGTACAAGGATGTGGCCCGAAGCTGTGGCGGGGGCTGCTGTGAGGCTACGTCTTCCTGCTGCTGCGGTACTTCGGCCCTGGCGGCCACCAACGCTGAGCAATTGGGCTATTCGCCGGAGGAGATCAGCAGCATACCGGCGGCTGCCAACATGGGCCTGGGCTGCGGCAATCCCCAGGCCATCGCCGCGATCAAACTCGGCGAGGTCGTGCTCGATCTGGGGAGCGGAGGAGGATTAGATTGCTTCCTGGCCGCCCAGCAGGTAGGAATTGAGGGACACGTCATCGGCGTGGACATGACGCCCGAGATGATCAGCAAAGCCCGTGTCAATATCGATATGGCCAGCACCCAGAACGTTGAATTTCGTCTTGGAGAGATCGAGCGCCTGCCGGTCGCCGACGCCAGTGTGGACGTGATCCTCTCCAACTGCGTGATCAATCTTTCGCCCGACAAGGAGCAGGTCTTCCGCGAGGCCTACCGCGTGCTCAAGCCCGGTGGGCGACTGGCTATCTCCGACGTCGTGGCCACAGCTCTCATCCCTGACAGTCTGCGCCAGGACGAGGATCTTTGGGGAGGGTGTGTGTCTGGGGCTCAAGAGATCGGGAAGCTGGAGCAGACACTCATCGCTTTGGGCTTCCAGGAGGTGCGCATCACTCCTAAGGCAGAGAGCCGCGAGTTCATTCGCGAATGGGTGCCGGGCAAATCCATCGAGGAGTACGTGGTTTCGGCGACGATCGAGGCGATGAAGCCCCGTTAGGGAGGAAACTTAGTCACGGAGATAACCTCTTGGGGTGACACCTATCTATGAACTGAACCAGAAGAGGCGACTCGTACGAGTCGCCTCTTCTCTCCAACCCCTTCCCACCTAACTCCTCCCAGGAAAGGTAACCATCCCCTCACGTCGGGGCGCTGCTTGCCGCGCCATTGCTTGCTCCTTGCTACGCCCCTACGTGCCGCGCCCTGCTCTCGCCGCACCCCGATGGTCAGATTATTTTCTCTCTTAACTTGGCGCTCAAGAAGTCCATGACGGCCACCACGATGGCGATGGCCCACACCGCAGCGCCCGCCTCTTCATACATCAACAGGCGGATCCACTGCTGCAACAGATAACCAATGCCACCTCCGCCCACAAAGCCGATGATGGTTGACATGCGCACGTTGATGTCCCAACGATAGATGGTGAACGCGAGGTAGGGCGGCACGATTTGCGGGATAACGGCGTAAGCAATGACCTGCAGGGGGTTAGCACCCGCGGCGGTGATCGCCTCGATGGGACCGTGATCAATCGACTCCACGGCCTCGGAGTAGAGCTTTCCCAATGCCGCGATGGAGTGGATGGTCAGGGCCATTACTCCAGCGAAGGGTCCCAACCCTACCCAGACCACGAAAACGATGGCCATGATCAGCGGTTCGATGGAACGCAGGATGTTGAGCACCATACGCACCACGTAGTAGACCGACATGGTGACGGGGTTGCCTCCCATCAGGTTGCGGGCGGCCAGGAAGCTCATCGGTATGGCCAGGAGAATGGCAAAGCTGGTAGCCATCAAAGCCAGGAAGATGGTCTCCAACATCTTCTCTATCACCACGAAGAAGGTACGGCTGAGGTGAAGGGAACCAACCTCGCGCTGCAGCCGTGCCTGGACACGGTTCATCTGGGGGCCTTTGCCCCGGGCCTCGCCAAATGGCGTGGGCACGACGATGGTAAGAGGAGAGATCCTCCCTTCTTCGTCGGTGTAGAAGGTGAGATTCTCGCCCTCCTGCCGAATCCTGAACTGCATTTCCCCCGCCATGTTCAGCCACCATATCTGGCCCCGAGAGGAGGGCCAGAAGTTCCCTCCTTCGATGGTGAACGTATCCCCGATCTCTCCGCAGGTCTGGTCTATGATCACGAGATAGGGTTGGTCATCCACAGAGGTGCCCTTAGGAGGAGGATCAGCGGAACAGGGGACTTCGAACAGGATTTCGGCCATCTGCTTCTCGATGTCGCGCTCCATGACAGCAGGGTGTACAAGGTCCGACACGAAAGGCTTCACATCCGCCACGTCCGTTATCAACCGCGTCACGTTGATGTTAGTGACGCCCCATCCGATGACATAAAGGGTGAGAGCTATCACGGCAACAAACAAAACGGACGATACCCGCTTCTCCCGCGCCAGGCTGTAGGCATCCCAGACGTTCCACAACCAGGCAATAGCGACACCACCGTAGAGAGCGCCGACACCCCACCAGTATACCAAGAGCGCAGTCATCGCTGTGCCGAGGAAGACCGTCACTCCTCTGGAGAGCTGTCCAACGTAGGCCTGTCCCAGACCAGGAATGATAGAAGATAAGACCGAACTGAGAATAGGCGACTTTTTGCGATTCACCTTGCCTCCCTAAGTGACCGTTATGCGCTCGGCCTCCTGGCCGTAGATTTCCTTGAAGCGCTCATCGGTGATCTCCTCAGGCAGCCCCTGAAAGACCACACGTCCATCTCTCAGAGCCACCACACGCGTGGCGTAGCGGCGTACCAGGTCCAGAAAGTGCAGGCTGCAGATCACCGTAATCCCATCTTCCTTATTGAGCTGTTCCAGGTACCTGAGGATGGAATGGGCCAACACGGGGTCCAGGCTGGCCACAGGCTCGTCAGCCAACATGAGCCTGGGTTCCTGCATCAGCGCACGAGCGATGCCCACCCGCTGCCGCTGCCCGCCGCTCAGTTCGTCGGCTCGCTTCCCGGCCAGATCGGAGATGCCTATCCGCTCCAGATTCCCTATGGCCCTCTCCACCTCTTCCTTGGGGAAACGCCCAAAGAGACTCAACCACGAGTTGACGTACGCCAGGCGACCCGCGAGGACATTAGTCAGGACCGAGGATCGCTCCACGAGATTGAACTCCTGGAAGATCATACCGATGTGCCGCCGGATCATTCGCAATTCTGCGCCCGAAGCCGCCGTGACGTCCTCTTCGTCCCAGGTGATCGTTCCACTGGTGGGCTCAACCAGGCGATTGATGCACCTGAGCAGAGTAGACTTGCCCGCCCCGCTAAGACCGAGGACCACCAGGAACTCGCCGTCCACCACCTCGAAACTCACGTCGTCCAGGGCCAGAGTGCCATCCGCATAGATCTTGGTCAGATGCTCTATCTGCAGCAAGTGTACCTCCCAACGAATCGAGGGGCGAAGCATGCTTCGCCCCTCATGTCATTTACCTCTACTTGGCCAATTCTTCGACGTCAATCCCGGAGGCATCGAGGACCTTTCGGAAGTCGTCGTAGAAGGAATCGTCCTTCTCTATTACAGCTTGCCACCCGTAAGCCAGGCCCATGGCTGCCACGCCCTCGTCGGTCTCCATGATCTCCAGGAAGGCCTTGACGATCTTTTGCTTCATCTCCAGCGGGATCTCCTTAATGAACTGAAGCCCGTCGTTGGGAATCTCCGGCGATTCGGCAATGACTATCGTCTTCTCCATGACATCGGGGTATTTATCTATGATCTTGTCCCGGGCATCAATGTAGCAAGCTCCGGCGTCGCAGTCGCCTTTGTATACCGCCAGGGCGACGGCGTCATGGCCGCCGGCTTCTGTCTGCTGGGCGAGGTCCTTATCCGGATCCACCCCTGCTGCCATGAGCATGATCCTGGGGATGATGTAGCCTGAGGTAGAGGCCGCATCCACCCAGCACATGGTCTTACCCTTGAGATCCGCCAGGGTCTTGATGCCGGTGTCCACTCCAGCGATGATCTCACCGTTGTAGTAGGCTAGACCGTAGCGAGCACTGACCAGAGCACACTCCACACCGCACTTCTCGTGGGCCAGGATGTAGGCGAAAGTGGCCAGGGTGCCCATGTGCGCCTTGCCACTGCACATGGCTTCGATAACCGCGACGTAACTGGTGGCGATGTTTCCCTCAATGACGTAGCCAGTTTTCTCCGAAAGGAGCTTTGCTATTCCCTCGGCGCTCTCGATGATATCCGGTGTGTCACCAGATGGGACGAAGGACAGAATAAGCGGATTGTCTTTTGTCCCAAGGGCGGCCGGC
>JAKLPW010000349.1 GCA_022013675.1 Anaerolineae bacterium
CCGGCGACAATCCTACTATCAGAAGTATACTGCAAAAGTGCTTGAACGGCAAGCCCTGATCACCGGAGGGTGTGGAATAAGACTTAGGAAACCTACCGCGAGTGGGACAGGAAAGAGCCCAAACCTGCTCCTACAGTTCCCCACTCTCTGTCTCAACAGGGCACTTACAGGCGATCCCCACACCCGATTCCTCGGCCCAGCAACGGTTGGCCGAGATACAGGCAGACCGCTCCTGCAATCCAAACCGCAGGCGATTCGGGAAGTCCGGCTCGCAGATCAGGGGACGGCATATCGAGATGAAGTCAGCGTCACCCGAAGCCAGCACGTCCTCCATGACCGCCCTGGAGCGCATCCCTCCGACCAACATGATGGGGAGCCCGGTCACCGGCCGCGCCTTGCAGGCCATGGGTCGGAAGTAAGCCTCCTCTGCCGACGATCGGATACCCTTGCGAATGCTGCCCCCAATCCCACCACTGATCTCCACCGCGTCCAGCCCCATCTCCTCCAGCGCCGCCACAACATGAACCCCTTCCTCGGAGGTCAAGCCACCCTCAAGGCTATCCATCATGCCCAGCTTGATCATCACAGGGTAGTCAGGACCCACCTGCTGGCACACGGCCTGGCACACGGTACGCAAGAACTGCATCCTTCCCTTCAGGTCGCCGCCCCATTCGTCGGTACGCCGGTTGACCAGAGGCGTGAGGAACTGCCCAATCAGATACCCGTGAGCGGCGTGGATCTGGACACGATCTATGCCAGCCTCTTTGACCCTGCGGGCCGCCTGCGCGAAGGCATCTATCATCAAGCCGATCTCGTCAGTGGTCATCTCCCGCGCGGGCAGGAGCTTGCCGGAAGCTTCGACAACCGAGGGAGCGATCATCTCCAGCACCGTCTCCCGACTGCACTGCCTACCCCCGTGGTTGATCTGTGCTACAACCCGTCCCCCTTCCTGGTGGACGGCCTCGGCAAGTTTTGCCAGGCCCGGGATCAGGTCGTCGGAGTAGACGCCGGTCATCTCGGGGTGAGCCTTTCCTGAGGGATGCACGTACATATGGCCGGTGATGATCAGCCCCACGCCACCTCGGACCAGCTCCCGATAGAGCTCCTTGAGCTGTTCTCTGGGTCGTCCATCGGGGTCCGCCATTCGTTCCGCCGTGGCAGAGCGAACCAGGCGATTGGGCAAACTGAGGTTACCCATCTTGTTCGGTGAGAAGAGCATATTGCGCCTCCTTCTCTGCGCTCTCTGCGCCCTCTGCGGTAAAACCAGCCCTACGGGTTCAGCACCTCAATATTAGGCCGCAAGGGAACGCGCTCGATAAGATCGATGAAATCCTGTGGCACCACCTCGCTCTGCGGTTTGTCCATCAGGGTCAGGAGCACGGCTTCCATCACGTTGGTGCCAAAGGTCCGGCCCTCCAACCGGGGCGTGGATGTCACCAGGATGTGCACGCCGCGTTTGCGCATCTCCTCCACATCGCTGGCGGTGGTAGTGTTGGTGATGATGATCTTCTCGGAGAGACTCGGTGGCATGTAGTCACGAATCTGGAGATAGTCTCCCGCGATGATATCAGCCTCCTCGTAGTAGCGGGCGAACTTCTGCGATGGCTCCCGTTCCTGGGCTTCACCTATGGGATACAGCCAGCGAAAAGGCACGCGGGTGAATATGGGCAGGATGAGCCTGGCCACCAGGTGCACCATCCCTAGCGACCGCATGGGAAGAGGGAGCCCCAGGGCGAACATGAAGTCACCGAAGGTAACGTCGCAACCGTGGTCCACCAGGGCGCAGGCCAGACCATAGCGGTCTACAGCAGTGGTCTTGAGGGCCTTCTTGCCCTTCAACGGGATCCCATACTCCTCCAGGGCAGCCACGGCATTGCGCCCCAGGAAATGCTTGACCCCCTGGCCATCA
>JAKLPW010000350.1 GCA_022013675.1 Anaerolineae bacterium
ACAGAAGATGAGGAGCCACTAGACTGGACGCTGGAAGAGACTGCCTGAGAAGAGAGTATGCACATCACAGGGCGGACCACTCCCGGTGGCCCGCCCTTTTGCGTAAGTGTGGGGAATGGAAGAGGGTACTGAAGAAAGACTTCGGAAGCCTATCGCGATAAGGAAGCGTGCCAGATACTGTGTGACTCTGAGTCAGTTGGCTGAAGACTTCCGAAGTCTGGCAAGGAAGATCGAACTAAAGAGAGACTTCGGAAGTCTATTGCGAGAAGTCTGGCCAGCGAACTTCTTGTGGATGCCCTCGACAGAACTGCTTTGACAGCATAAGAGAGTTCGCTTACAATCCAGGCAATGCCAAGTGATGACGAATTGGGGGACCACCGGAATGATATCGAGCGCGGAGATCAGACGCAGATTCCTTTCTTACTTTGAGAGCAAGGGCCACACCATCGTGCCCAGTTCTTCACTTGTACCAGCCAACGACCCGACCCTGTTGTTCACGAACGCGGGCATGGTCCAGTTCAAGGACGTGTTCCTGGGGGCCGAGAAACGAGGCTATCGGCGGGCTACCTCTGCGCAGAAATGCATGCGGGTGAGCGGAAAGCACAACGATCTGGAGAACGTGGGGCCGTCCCCACGCCACCAGACTCTCTTCGAGATGCTGGGCAACTTCTCCTTTGGTGACTACTTCAAAGAAGATGCCATCGCTTTCGCCTGGGAGTTTCTGACCCAGGAATTGGGACTGCCCCCAACCCGGCTCTATGCTACCATATATGTGGACGATGATGAAGCTTTCGAGCTATGGCAGAAAGTCACCGGAATGCCTCCGGAGAAGATAACGCGGCTGGGCAAGAAGGACAACTTCTGGAGCATGGGCGATACAGGCCCGTGCGGACCTTGCTCCGAGATTTTCTACGACCGGGGGGCGGAGCACTGTACCTGCGGACGCCCCGACTGTAGTCCAGCCTTTGACTGTGATCGCTGGCCGGAGCTGTGGAATCTGGTCTTCATGCAGTTTGATCAGGCGGCTGATGGAACTTTGACGCCCTTGCCGAAGCCAAGCATAGACACCGGCATGGGCATGGAGCGTATCACGACTGTCTTACAGGGCGTGGATGCCAATTACGATACTGATCTGTTTCAACCCATCATCCGTCGAATCCAGGAACTGCTGGGACACGATGATGCGGTGATGAGCGAGAGCATCGTCTCCTATCGGGTGATTGCTGACCACATCCGGGCGCTCGCTTTTCTCATAGCGGATGGCATTTTGCCGGGCAATGAGGGGCGAAGCTACGTGCTGCGTCTCATATTGCGTCGAGCCGCTCGTCACGGTAGGCTGCTGGGTTTTAAGGAGCCGTTCCTGGGAGAGATGTCTCAGGTGGTCGTCGAGATCATGGGCTCGGCTTATCCGGAGCTGGTGGCCCGGAAGGATTTTGTGCGGGAGGTCATCCACAAAGAGGAAGAGCGCTTCCTTCAGACGTTGGCTGTTGGGCTCGATCGGTTGGACAGGCTCCTGAAGGACCTCGAGTCGAAGGAGGCGAAGGTAATCCCCGGAGAACAAGTCTTTCAGCTTTATGACACCTATGGCTTCCCATTTGAGTTGACTCGCGATGTCGCCAGGGAACGGGACATGGAGGTCGATGAGGCTGGATTCAGGTTTGCCATGGAAGAGCAGCGGGAACGCGCGCGGGCAGCCCAACGATTCGAGACGGGCAAGGATGAGGCCCTGTATCGCCATCTTAGCCTGGCACGGACGGACTTTGTGGGTTACGATTGTCTGGAAGCAGAGGCTTCCGTTCTGGCATTGATATGGGAAGGCGAATCGGTCTCTTCAGTGAAGAAAGGCGATGAGGTTGAGATTGTCCTGTCTCAGACTCCTTTCTATGCTGAAGCGGGAGGCCAGGTAGGGAGCAAAGGGTTCATCCAGGGGGCCTCGGGGCGCGCGGACATTGGGAACACTCGCACCCCTTTGGCGGGTGTTCACGTGCACTACGGTAAGATGTTGGATGGTGAGCTTAGCGTGGGAGATACGGTCACCGCACAGGTAGATACTGAGCGCCGGTTGGATATCGTACGCAATCATACTGCCACCCATCTTTTGCACAAGGCCCTGCGGTCGGTACTGGGCTCCCATGCTCAACAGGCGGGATCACTCGTCGCTCCGGACCGGCTGCGCTTCGACTTCGCTCATCTCTCACCGCTGACCTTGGATGAACTGGAGCAGGTCGAGTCCCTGGTTAACGACTCGATTCGTGAGAACCTGGTTGTTGCGGCTGAGGTTACGAGTCATGACAACGCTATCGCCAGCGGAGCAACCGCTCTCTTTGGGGAGAAGTACGGTGACGAGGTGCGGGTCTTGACTATCGGGGAGGGCTATTCGCGGGAGCTCTGTGGGGGAACTCACGTGCGCGCCACTGGCCAGATTGGCTCCTTCATTGTGTTGAGCGAATCCAGTATCGGGTCTGGGTTGCGACGTATCGAGGCTTTGACAGGGCGTGGTGCGGAGCGATATATACGCGAGAGGTTCTCTCTCCTGGAAGACACGGCCGAAGTTCTCCAGAGTGATGTCCCTGACATTCGCGAAAGGGCAGATGCCTTGATGACCCAGCTTAGGCAGCAGCAGAAAGAGCTGGCGCGCTTGTGGGCAGAAGCGGCCACGCGGGGGGCCGACGCCTTGCTCTCACGAGTCAAGGAGATAGGGGGCATACGGGTTCTGGTCTCGGAGGTTGAAGTTTCCGACATAGAGAGCCTGCGCACCATGACTGATCGTTTCCGCGAGCGCCTGGGGTCGGCGGTGGTGGTTCTGGGCTCCGTTATCAACGGGCGTCCGACCTTCGTGGTAGCTATTACTCCTGATCTGGTGAAGAAGGGTTTGCACGCTGGCAAGCTGGCTCAGGCGGTGGCACGTATCACTGGTGGTGGTGGAGGTGGCCGCCCTGGCATGGCATCGGCGGGCGGCAAGGACGTGTCCAAGTTGGGAGATGCACTGTCACAGGTGGAGAAGTTGATTGTATCTATGGCGTAGGGTATGGCAATAATGAGATGGCGATGGCTGAAAACTGAGAGCGATCGGTTGCCGTTGCGCAACCCCTATCGCGCGCTAATCAACATCGGTGAGGACTGTGTCAGGGCCTTGTTGGTGGAGCTGGAGCCCGACGCTGTCGGTATTATCGGAAGCGCTCGCGAGAAGCGTACTGGGCCCTACACCCTGAATTCGGTGGAGTGTGTTGCGGATCTTTGTGAGCGTGCCTTGTCAAAGGCCGAGATAGCCACCGAGTCCACGCTAGGCCACCGGGTCATCGCTGATCATGCCCTCGTGGGAGTTCCTGATACCTGGTCTCTGATGGCCAGTGGAAGCATCAAGTATCGTCGCCAGGAGCCCGAGCGAAAGATGGACGTCTCGGAGTTCCGCACCGTGTTGGGCCGGGCGGTCAACTTTGTGTTGTCACAACAGGCAAAGGATACCAGCCCGTCGGAGATGGAAGTTATCTATGCCGCCGTGACCGAGGTGGCCATGGATGGACAGCGAACCACGGATCCCTTGGGCTTTCGAGGAGAGGAATTAAGCCTGGGGATCTTCCTTTCTCTGCTTCGCCGCGAGCGATCTCAGTACCTGCGCGATATCGGCTATGAGCTGGATCTGGATCCCATCAGCTTGGTGCCTCTATTACACGCTCTGGCGATTTGTCTGCCGGTTTCTGAGGGTATAGGGATTTTACTTGACGACAGTCATACTGATGTCTTCCGATTGCTGGATAGGCGGGTGGTCGCCAGCCTGCGCATTCCGGAAGGTATCCGACACATGATGATGGGGTTGACGGATGCTCTGGGCATACCCCCGGGTGACGCGCAGAGGTTGCGGAGGGCACACCGTCGAGGATTGCTGGACTCAGACATGGCTGTGAGAGTGGAACAAGAGCTATTGCGGCAGATGTGGCTGTGGTCCCTGAATGTGCGGCTCGCGGTGAAGAGCGTGGCGCAGGATGTCATTCCTCCGAGGATTTATCTGTGTGGGACGGGCGATGGGCTGGAGAGCATGCAAGTCATCCTGTCCTCACCCGAGTGGCGAAAGGGACTGCGATTCGCTCGTCATCCTAAGGTTTCCTGTTTCGGGCCTGATGAAGTGACCCCTGTGTTGGACCGGACCGGAAATCTGCGGGAGATGAGTGATCTGGGTATGCGCTGTCTGGCGGTCTATGCCCGCTCCGAGGCGCAGCCTGCTTCCCACCCGGACGCCCTTCTGGACGAGGTTCTTCGCGCTAGAGGTTACATCCACTCCATATAGGAGCACTACTACTAGCCGAACTACAAGAAGGGGCGCAGGCCGGAGCCTACGCCTCTTCTGAACGCTAAGTTTTCTTATCCCTTCGTTGGGTGGGTCGCGCCCCAATGCCACTACCGGCCAGTTCAGCATCTGGGGTAGTTGGTGTCTTGCCTAATACTACGGGATCTGGTACTCCTGGTCTGGATGTATCAGATTCGGATCGTCCCCAATCGTTATGTTCTGGATAGTAGCCTGGCTAGTACTGGAGTACGCGGGGCAGTTTCTTGGCCTGTGCTACCCAGTCTTTCACTTGCTTAAGGCCGGGCAGACGGCGAACGAGTTAATGCTAAATCGTCGAGTCCAAGGCAGACGAGTCGCCCGTTGCCTATGGCCGGCACGAGTCCGCGAGTTTGTTGCCCATTTGACGTATGCACCAGGCAATGCTATTCTATGGTCTGGGAGAGAGCAAGCCTGCAGAGGGAGTTCATCGGGCACTGGTTTGTATAGT
>JAKLPW010000351.1 GCA_022013675.1 Anaerolineae bacterium
GCATAGTCGTGCCGGATCGGCCGCAGTCCAGTGGCGACCCGGGGGCCTGTAGCCCGTATCGCCCGCGACCAAGGACAGTTAGCGTGGTGGCATCGTGGATTTCGATCTCAATGCCTAGTGCTTGCAGGCAGCTCAGCGTCGCCAGACAGTCGCCACAAGGCAGAAATACTCTGATTAGACTTACTCCATCGGCCAGGGCCCCCAGCAGGAGTGCCCGGTGCGAGATGGATTTGTCGCCGGGCACACTCCCGATTCCGCGCAGCGGCTTTCCGGGACGTACGATCAGTTGGCTCACGGGAAAACCCTCCTCCGGCGCTCGCGACTGGCATCAAGGGCGGTTCTGAGACCTTCCTCGTCACCACCCAGCAGAAAGTTGGCCAGGTCGTGCAGTTGTGCCTGGCAGGCATTAAGCGCTTCGATCGCCGCCTCCCGGTTGGTCAGCAGGATGCCGGCCATGAGGGTCACGTCGCTGGCGGCCAAACGAGAAGCATCGCGGAAGCCACTGGACGTCAATTTCCAGATGGCTTCGTCACCCTGCGCCAGATCCTCGGCCGTCATCACCAGCCCACAAGCACAGAGATAGGGTAGGTGGCTGATTGCTGCCACTAACCGGTCGTGCCGTTCGGCCCCCAATACCAACGGGCACGCGCCGGTAGCTTCCACCAACTCCCTGGCCAGTCCCAGGGCTTCCGCGCTGGTGCGCTGGAGGGGAGTGAGCACGAAGGTTTTCCCCTGGTAGAGTTCCGGCTCGGCGGCCTCAAGCCCCGAAGTCTCCTTGCCGCACATGGGATGGCCACCCACGGGCTGCACGTGCTCCGGCAAGGCCGCCATGGCCTGGACGATGCTGGCCTTCGTGCTGCCCAGGTCCATGATCAGGCAGCCGGGCTTCACTAATTGGCCCACCTGGGGCAGGATCTCAATGATGGCTCGTACGGGTATCGCCAGTACGACGATGTCGGCCATTGCCACGGCGCGCAGGTCCGTGGTGGCCCGGTCTACCAGACCCCGTTCCAGGGCCAGGGCGGTCGTCTCGGATCGGCGGGCGATGCCGATCACTTCCTGGCAAGCGTGCTTGGTCTTGAGGGCCGCTGCCAGCGAGCCGCCCATGAGTCCCAGGCCGACTATCGCTACCCGTTTGTTTTGAATGGGCATTGTGACTTTACCTCTGATAATCACGAATAGTACTAAAGCGTCCTATCCACAGCCTCCGCCACCCGGCGTATTTCGCCCATCAGGGAGGCGAATCGGTCGGGCTTGAGCGATTGCGCGCCGTCCGACAAGGCCAACTCGGGATGGGGATGTATCTCTATCATTAAACCGTCAGCCCCTGCCGCTATGGCCGCTTTTGCCACCGCCCCCACGTATTCCCATTTGCCGGTGCTGTGGCTGGGGTCCACGATGACGGGCAGGTGGCTCAGTTCCTTCAACACTGGCACGGCGCTGATGTCCGCGGTATTGCGGGTGTAGGTCTCGAAGGTGCGGATGCCGCGCTCGCATAGGATCACACGGTCGTTGCCCTGGGATAGGATGTACTCGGCGGCCATCAATAATTCCTCTATGGTGCACATCATGCCGCGTTTGAGCAGCACCGGCCACTTGGCAACGCCCACGGCGCGCAGGAGGGCGTAGTTCTGCATGTTGCGGGCGCCGATCTGCAGGATGTCGGCGTAGCGGGTTACCAAGGGCACAAGCTGGGGGTCCATCACTTCAGTCACGACCGGCAGGCCGGTCTCTTCGCGGGCTTCGGCCAGGATCTTCAGTCCCTCCTCGCCCAGCCCCTGGAAACTATACGGGGAGGTGCGTGGTTTGAAGGCTCCACCCCTCAGAATCTGGGCCCCGGCCTTCTTGGCGGCTCGCGCCGTCTCTAGCAGTTGGTCGCGGCTCTCGACGGCACAGGGTCCAGCTATGACGACCAGCTCCTTGCCACCGATGGCGACTCCGTTGATCCTGACGATGGTGTCCTGCGGGTGAAAGGCGCGGGTAGCTAGTTTGTAGGGCCGCAGGATGAGCACCGTTCGCTCGACACCCTCCATCCGTTCGATCTGCTGCCGGTCCAGCGCGCGACGATCACCGATGACGCCGATGATGGTGACCTCCTCGCCCTGGGAGAGATGCACATCGCAGCCCAGGTCCTTTACCCGGGCTACGACAGTTTCGAGCTGCTCAGCGGTAGCGCGGGGTTTCATGATTATGATCATGACTGCTTCCCTTCTCCGACAGTCAGTGATGTTGGGGATCGACAGGTACGTTTCGATCTGGTCTAAGACTAGCTGCTCCTCTGATATAGACATGGCGTATCTCCTCGAGGCTTCTGCTGGTGTTCCAGTGGATCAGAACGCGGATACAATAGGGTACTCCGTGGGGTACCGGTATCTCCTGGCAGCACATCAACGCGGCGTCGTGCCAGCCGAGTTGGCGCGCGGCCAGGGCCGGAAAGGCCTCGTCTAGATCGGGAGTGACACTAAAGATAGCGCTGGCCACGTCCGCCTCCTGCACGTCGTTATGAGCGATGATCTGCTCCAACAACTCGCGGGTGACCTGGACGATGGCCTTAGCGCTGTTTTCCTCCACTGTGGTTGCTCCGCGGATACCTCGGCACGCGTATGTCATTGGTTTTCCTCCATGTCTCGTGGATAACAAAAAAGCGTGAAGCAGAAGCTTCACGCTGATCGCAACTTCGGCCGAATCTAGGTCTTAGGCTCTCCTCCGTGCGACGTGAAGCAGGTCATCACTAAAATAGACGTGCCAGTAGTGAAAGTAAGCCTCACGCAGCGACACACGTGTCTGGAGAGTGCCCCAGGGGCTCTCGGTTGGTCGATGGGCAGATATGAGTGTTTGTTGCGAGTCTGCTGTCCGGTGGGACATTCTTACCACTCCACATGTGTATTGATGGCAATGATACTTGAAATGGGGAGGAATGTCAAATCGGTATTGCGTTGGTGGCGATGAAGACTCGGAAGTCTATCGCGTGCAAGAAGTACACCCA